>SOKR01000081.1 GCA_004375675.1 Dehalococcoidia bacterium | reverse complement strand
AGGACAGCCCGATACCGGTGCTGGTGGTGAAAGCCACGCCGGGAGCAGCTTAAAAAAATTTGCATCGCCCTTGAGTTATAGGTTATCATATATAATCGTCCTCGCCCCTGTAGCTCAGTTGGATAGAGCACCAGCCCCCGGAGCTGGGTGCGAGCGTTCGAGTCGCTCCAGGGGCGCTTTCTATATTTAGGAGACTATAAATTGACAGATAAAAGCCAACTTATGGAAATCAGGTGGCATGGGCGCGGCGGGCAGGGGGCGGTTACCTCCGCCGAACTGGTGGCACAGGCGGCAATAAGCGAGGGCAAGTTCGCCCAGGCATTTCCCAGCTTCGGTCCGGAGCGGAGGGGGGCGCCGGTACAGGCTTTTGTCAGGATAGACAGCCAGGAACCGATACGGATAAGGGCCGAGATAACCGACCCCGATGTCGTGGTGGTGCTCGACCCCGGACTGCTTACCATTGTCAATGTCGCCGCGGGGCTAAAGAAAGACGGCATGGTGATAATCAACACCAAGAAGCCTTTTGCCGATATCGAGAAGAAACTCAAGGCTAAATGCAAACTGGCCAAGGTAGATGCCACCGGCATTGCCCGGGAAACACTGGGCGTGCCCATTGCCAACACCACCATGGTCGGCGCGCTGCTCAAAGCCACCGACGTTGTCAAACTTGAATCACTGGTCGAACCGTTGAACCATCGCTTCGGCCGTCTGGCGGAAAGAAATGTCAACGCCATGAAACGAGCCTATAAGGAAACCGAGCTAAGGGAGTAGGGGATTGGCTAAGTCAGAGGGTGAATTAACCTGGAGGGACCTGGAAATCGGTGCCATAGTCACCGAGCCGGGAAACGCCGCTCAATATAAGACGGGCGACTGGCGCTCGCAGCGGACGACCTACGATTTCACCAAGTGTATTAAGTGCGGGCTTTGCCAGATTTACTGCCCCGAGGGTTGTATCCAGCAGAATGACGACGGGCATTTCGAGGCTAATGTTTTCTACTGCAAGGGTTGCGGCATCTGTGCCCGCGAGTGCCCGACCCGGGTAATAACTATGGTCTTGGAGGAGGAATAATGGCCAAGAAAGTGGGTATGGAGGTATCGGTAGCCATTGGCGAGGCGGTTAAGCTGGCTAATGCCGATGTTGTCGCCGCCTACCCCATCACCCCCCAGACCCACATTGTTGAGCACCTGGCGGAACTGGTAGCCGACGGCGAGCTGGACGCCGCCTATATCCCCGTTGAATCGGAGCACTCGGCGATGAGCGCCTGCCTCGGCTCAGCGGCTGTGGGCGCCAGGACCTTTACCGCCACCGCCGGGCAGGGGCTGGAGCTTATGCACGAGGTATTGTATGTTGCCTCGTCCATGCGCTTGCCCCTGGTGATGACGGTGGCTAACCGGGCGCTGTCGTCGCCTTTGAGCGTCTGGGGCGACCACTCCGACGTTATGGCCGTTCGCGATACCGGCTGGATTCAGCTCTTTACCGAAAACGGGCAGGAAGTAGTGGACAATGTCTTCTGTGCCTTCCGTATCGCCGAAGACCGCAAGGTCTTGCTGCCGGTAATGGTTCACCTCGACGGCTTCCACCTCTCCCATGTCATTGAGCCGATAGTCTTTCCCGAACAGAGCGCTGTCGATAGGTTCCTGCCGACTAATAAATACCCCCTGCCCCTTCACCCCGATAAACCAGTAACCATGGGGGATTTCGCCCCGCCCATAATCTATTCGGAGGCGAAGTGGGCGCAGGAAGTCAACCTGAGAGCCTCCAAAGAGATAATTCTCCAGACCTGGCAGGAGTTCGGCAAGGCTTTCGGGCGCCATTACTCGCCCGTGGAAAGCTATAAGACCGAAGACGCCAAGGTGCTGCTGCTGACTATGGGCAGCTTCAGCGAGACGGCAATGACGGTCATCGATAAGCTCAGGGGCGAGGGCAGAAAGGTGGGTCTGGTAAGATTCCGCCTCTGGCGCCCCTTCCCCTTCGAGGAGTTTCGCCAGGCGGTCCGGGATGCCGAAACTCTCATCGTCGTCGATAGGGCGCTCTCCTTCGGCGGCCCCGGTGGGCCTGTCTGCTCCGAGGTGAAATCGGCTCTGTATGACGAGGCCAAGAAGCCGAAGGTCGTCAGCTTCGTGGCCGGGCTAGGGGGCAGGGACATTACCCCAGCCGGCTTTGAGACGATAATCAATAAAGGCATTGAAATCGCGCAGAAGGGCAGCCCGAACGAGTTTGAGATATTTGGGGTAAGGGACTGATGCAGAATTACAACGTCTATGTTCCCCGACTGGTAACTAAAAAGGATACCTTTGTCCCCGGCCATCGTGCCTGTATCGGCTGTGGCGAAGCATTAGCGGTAAGACTCGCCTGCAAGGCGCTGGGGCAGAATGTCATTATCGCCAGCGCCACCGGTTGTATGGAGATAGTCTCCTCACCGTTACCCACCACCTCCTGGAAGGTGCCCTGGATTCATACCCTGTTCGAGAACGCCGCCGCGGTGGCTTCGGGCATTGAATCGGGACTCAAGATGCTGATGAAGAAGGGCCGAATAGCCGAGCAGGAAATCACGGTGGTGGCTATGGCCGGCGACGGCGGCACCAGCGATATCGGCATTCAGGCGCTGTCGGGGGCTATGGAGAGGGGGCATAACTTCCTCTATCTCTGCTTTGACAACGAAGCCTATATGAACACCGGTATCCAGCGCTCTTCGGCCACCCCCTTCGGCGCTTCTACCACCACCTCCCCCGCAGGCAAGCAGAGCATCGGACAGGCCAGCTGGAAGAAGAACATGCCGGCTATTGCCGCCGCCCACAATATCCCCTATGTGGCTACCGCCTGCCCCAGCTATCCCTTCGACCTGATTGAGAAGGTGGAGAAGGGGGCGAAAACCCCCGGTCCCGCCTATGTTCATATACTTTCGGTTTGTCCCACCGGCTGGAGATGCCCCACCGATCTGACGGTCAGAATGGGTCGTCTGGCGGTGGAGACGGGCATATTCCCGCTCTACGAAGTGGAAAACGGCCAATATAAACTGAACTTCGATTTCCCCGAACTCCGGCCCGTCACTGACTACATGAAGCTGCAAGGTAGATTCCGGCACCTATCTGAAGACTTATTGGTTAAGATACAACAGCGGGTGACCGCTGATTACGCCTCACTTAAGGAGAAGGCGAGTGACGACGAAAAATAAGCCGACTAAGCAGAAGCTAACCTCAATACTGAATAGCTATGAGCGCGACCCGGGTATGCTGGTAGCCATCCTGCAGGACATCCAGGCAGAGTATAACTACCTGCCCAAGGAAACCCTGACCCATATCAGCCAGGGTTTGGATGTCCCGCTGACCCAGGTCTACAGTGTCGCCACCTTCTTCAAGGCTTTCAGTCTCAAACCGAGGGGACGCCACATAATCAACGTCTGCCTGGGCACCGCCTGCCATGTTAGGGGAGCCGGCAGAGTCCTCGAGGAAATAGGGAGGCAACTTGACATAAAGCCTGGCGAAACAACCAAAAACTTCAAGTACACCATGGAGACGGTCAACTGTGTCGGCGCCTGCGCTCTGGGGCCGATAGTGGTCATTGACGGTAAATATTCGGGGCAGCTGAAGACCGATAAGGTGAAAACTTTGCTGGAGAGTTACGATTAAATGGCCAAGAGAAGCAATAATCGACTGAGCTCGCCGCAGGCGCTGGAGGCTCTAAGGGAATCAATAATCAAGGCCAGAGACTCCAGCCAGACCTGCCTAGTTGTCTGTGGCGGCACTGGTTGCCTGGCTCTGGGAGCTGCGGATGTTATTGCCAGTTTCAGGCGAGAGTTGAAAGAACGTGGGCTGGAGAGCAAGGTAAGCCTCAGGGTAACTGGCTGCCCTGGCTTCTGCGAGAGAGGCCCGCTGGTGGTAATCAAACCAGAGAACATCCTCTACCAGCAGGTAAGCAGCGAGGATGCCGCCGAGATAGTCTCGGCGACGGTTAAGGGCAAGATTGTTGACAGATTACTCTACACCGACCCCGATACCAAGAAGAAAATAACCTATGAGCATGAGGTGCCATTCTATAAAAAGCAAAAGCGCCTCCTCCTTGGTAGCAATAGCAATATTGACCCCAACGTGATTGAAGATTACCTGGCTCTAGGCGGTTATGCCGCCCTGGCTAAAGCTCTTTCCGGCATGACCCCCGAGGCGGTAATCGGAGAGGTTAAAAAAGCGGGCTTAAGGGGGCGGGGTGGCGGTGGTTTCCCCGCCGCCGTCAAGTGGGAGACCTGCCGTAACGCGGAAGGCGATACCAGGTATATCATCTGCAACTGTGACGAGGGCGACCCCGGCGCCTTTATGGACCGGAGTCTGATGGAAGGCAATCCCCACAGCGTTCTGGAGGGGATGGTCATCGGTGCCTACGCCATCGGCGGCCACGAGGGCTACATCTATGTCCGTAACGAGTACCCGCTGGCGGTCAAGAACGCCCGGATAGCCATCGAGCAGGCGGAAAAACTCGGGCTGTTGGGCAAGAATATACTGGGTTCCGGTTTTGACTTCAGCGTCAAGATAAGCCGTGGTGGTGGCGCCTTTGTCTGCGGTGAATCGACGGCGCTGATGGCTTCGCTAGAAGGCAAGGTCGGCGAGCCCAGGGCGAAGTATGTGCATACCGTAGAGAAGGGCTTATGGGAACAGCCGACCAATCTTAATAATGTAGAGACCTGGGCTAACGTCCCCCTTATCATTAAGAACGGCGCTGACTGGTACGGCAAGATAGGCAGCGAAGGCAGCAAGGGAACCAAGATTTTCTCGCTGGTGGGCAAGATTAACAACACCGGTCTCATCGAAGTCCCCATGGGAGTCGCCCTGAAAGACATTATCTATGGCATCGGCGGCGGCATTCCCGACGGCAAGAAATTCAAGGCGGTGCAGACCGGCGGTCCTTCGGGCGGCTGTATCCCGGAAAGCCTGCTCAACCTGCCCGTGGACTTTGACGAATTGGACAAAGCCGGCTCGATGATGGGCTCGGGCGGCATGATTATCATGGACGAGAACACCTGTATGGTGGATATCGCCAAATACTTCGTCAATTTCCTGGAGGGAGAGTCCTGCGGTAAGTGCCTGCCCTGCCGTGAGGGCCTGAAAAGGATGAGCCAGATACTAGCCGACATTACCGAGGGCAGGGGTAAGGAAGGCGATATTGAACTACTAGAGCGGCTATCAGCCATACTTATCGACACCTCGCTGTGCGCTCTGGGCAGCACTGCCCCCAACCCCGTCTTAACCACCCTGCGCTATTTCCGCGATGAGTACGAAGCCCATATCAAAGATAGGCGCTGTCCGGCCGGCGTCTGCAAGGAGCTTGTCACCTATTCCATCGACGAAGAAAAGTGCCCCGGCTGCGGACTCTGTGTCAAGGCCTGCCCGTCCGAGGCGATAACCGATATGGGCAAGAAGAAGCCCGTGGTCTTGGACCAAGAGAAGTGCATAAAGTGCGACGCCTGCTATGACGTTTGCAAACTCGGGGCGATAATAAGGAAGTAAAAATGGTCAAACTGACAATCAATGGCCAAAAGATTCAGGCCGAAGAGGGGACAACCATACTGGAGGCAGCCGGAGAGAACAACATCTACATACCCTCTCTCTGCCACCATGAAGAGGTTACTCCCTACGGAGCCTGCCGCCTTTGTCTGGTTGAAGTCACCAAGAATGGTAGGGAAAGGCTGGTGGCTTCCTGCCTTTACGAGGTGGCGGAGGATCTTAAGGTAAAGACCGATTCGGAGAGGATCGCCACCAACCGCAAAATGTTGATGGAACTCCTCCTGGCCCGCTGCCCCAACAACAAAGCGGTACAGGATTTAGCTCATAAATTGGGCGTTGAAAAGACCAGCTTCAAGCTCGATGATAACGACTGTATGCTCTGCGCCTTGTGCGTCAGGGTCTGCCAGGAGATTGTCGGCGTCTCAGCCATCAGCCTGGTCAACCGCGGCGTTGACCGCGCCATGGCCACCCCGTACTTTGAGTCCTCCAGCGTTTGTATCGGCTGCGGTTCCTGCGCCTATGTCTGTCCGGTTGACGCCATAAAGTTCGAGGATATCGGTGATACCAGGCACATCCACTGGCCCAATAACGATATGGAATTCAAGCTCAAGAAGTGCCAGAAATGCGGTAGATACTGGGCTCCCCAGGCTCAGCTGGACTATATCATCAAAAAGGCGGGCTTAGCCCCCGACGCCTTCGATAACTGCCCCGACTGCCGCGATTAACCCTATCCCCCCCACATTGACCCTTAAGCATAGCCTTGCTATACTCTGTGATGCGGGGTGTAGCGCAGCTGGTCTAGCGCGCAGCGTTTGGGACGCTGAGGTCGGCGGTTCAAATCCGCCCACCCCGACCATCAGTCAGCCGACGGCAAAACCGAAAAAGTCATCTACCAGATAGACCCGGATTTGAAAGAAATCTTTGTTTTGGACACGATAATCGGCAGCGGTTAGCCTGCAATGAGGGAGTAGCTGAGAAAATGCTTAGCCAAGAAGAATTAGAAAGATACAGCCGACAGA
>SOKR01000149.1 GCA_004375675.1 Dehalococcoidia bacterium | reverse complement strand
CGACCAATCGGTTATGAGCCGACCGCTCTAACCACTGAGCTACGAGCCCACGAGGCTATCCCCTCTTCTAAAAGCCTGCCTTCTTCAGGTGCTTTGCCACTCTGGCCAATAGCTCGTCAGGGCTGACAGGCTTATCGATATAGTCCTCGGTTTCAAGGGCAAGTCCCCGACTGACCGGGATAGAGGTCTCCCTGCCCTTGGTGGCGAAGGCGGTTAGCATCAGGGTGGGAATCTTACTGAGCTGGGGGTCTTTCTTGAGCTGCTCGGCGGCGGTGAAACCGTCCTTGATCGGCATTATCACGTCCATAAGAATCAGGTCGGGCTTTTCCTCCCTGGCTTTACGCAGCCCCTCATCCCCGTTGGAGGCGATAATTATCTGGTAAGGCTTACTCTCCAGGACGATCCTGGTCGATTCGATAAAATCGGCATCGTCGTCAACGAGGAGGATTTTAGCTCTCTTTTCCATGAAGTCACCCCTTCAGGACTTTTCCTTCTTCTTAATGAGCTGCTTTACCCTCTCCAGCAGTATGTCGGGGCTGAAAGGCTTCTCCACGTAGTCATCCACGTCCAGCTCCAGCCCGGTCTCCAGCTCGTAACGGCGGCGGCTGGCTTCCTCTCTCACCGAGGTCAGAATCAAAATGGGCACGTCGCGGTACTTCGACCACCTCGGGTCCTGCAGCTCCTTGCATACTGCCCAGCCGTCCATCTTGGGCATCAGCAGGTCTAAAACCATCAGGTCCGGCTTCTCCGCCTTGAGGTTAGCCAGGGCCTCAATACCATCGCGGGCGGTAACTACCTTGTAGTCCTGGGACTCTAAAATCATGGTTACCGCGTCCAGGATATCGGGGTCGTCGTCAACTACTAAAATCTTCTTCGCCATAGCTCTCCTTGCCATTATAATACAGGTCTGGGCAATAATCCAGCCTGCTTTACGATTTCAGGGACGATATCCTCCCAGCCCACCGCCATAATGTGGACGCCGTGAATGCCCGGAATTTCCTTGACCTGCTCGATAATCTCCACGGCTACCTTTGCCCCCTCCACCTTGGTATCCTGAGCCTGCTCCATCCGGGTCACCAACTCGTCGGGCACGGTCACCCCCGAAACATAGTCCCTCATGTAGCGCGCCATACCTGCCGACTTTATAGGTATCACCCCCGCCAGTATATGCGTCTGCTTATCCAGCCCGCGCTCGACAACCATCTCCATCCACTTGGCGAACTTGTCTATATCATAGACCGCCTGAGTCTGGATAAACTCGGCGCCCGCCTTCACCTTCTTGGCCAGTCGGGCGACTCTGAACTCAAAGGGGTCGGCATAGGGGTTGGCCACCGCCCCGATGAACAGCGGCACCTCCCCCGAGATATCATCGCCGCAGAGGAACTTCTGCTCGTCCCGCATAGCTTTCAGGGCCTGAATCAGCTGTATGGAGTCGATGTCGAAGACATTCTTAGCCGTGGGGTGGTTGCCGAACATCTGATGGTCGCCGGAAAGGCAGAGTATATTGCCGATGCCCAGCGCTACCGCCCCCAGCACGTCGCTCTGAATAGCGATGCGGTTGCGGTCGCGGCAGACTATCTGCATCACCGGGTCGACGCCCCCCTGCTTCATAATCACGCAGCCCGCCAAGCTCGACATGCGCACGATAGCCGTCTGGTTGTCGGTCACATTGGCGGCGTCGCAGCAGTGGCGCAGTGCTTCGGCTTTCCTCTGCATTACGGCAGCGCTCGTCCCCTTGGGCGGGCCTGCCTCAGCCGTAACGGCAAACCGGCCGCTCTCCAAGACCTTCTCCAGGTTCGTTCCCGCTTTCATCGCCTCACCTCCGTTTGCTTCTCTTCCTGGGCAGGGTAAAGCTAAACTTGCTCCCTTTACCCGTCTCCGGGCAGGGGCTTTCCACCCAAATCCTGCCCCCGTGAGTCTCCACAATCCTCTTGGCTATGGATAAGCCCAGCCCCGTCCCCTTTATTTCCACGTTACTGGCTCTAAAAAAGTCCTCGCAGATGTGGGGCAGGTCCTCGGCGGGAATACCGATGCCGGTATCCATAACCTCGACTTTTATCTCCTTATCGTCCTGACTCACCCTGACGGTTACCGTGCCCTTGGGCGTATAGTTGATGGCGTTATTGAGCAGGTTGGTCACAACCTGCTGCAGCCTGGGCGCCGAGCCGCGAACCCGGGGAAGGGACTTGGGAATCTCCAGCTTTAGCTTCAACTTCTTTTGCTTGGCCAGGTCGCTCATATCCCCGACCGCCGTCTCGATTACCGGCTTCAAGGATATATCTTTCATCTCCTGGGCCATCTGTCCGGTTTCGATGCGCGGAATATCCAGCAGGTCGCTAATCAGGGCCAACAGCTCTTTAATCCTCTGGCTGCTTCTCTCCAGCATGCTCCGCTGCTTTTCGGTGAGCGTCCCGGCAAAGCCGCCGAGCATAACCCAGAAATAGCTCTGGATAGCGGTCAGGGGTGCTTTCAGGTCGTGAACCGTTACCCCCAGGAAACGGAGAAAGCGGTTCCGGGCTTCTTCCATCTTGGCTATCTCCTGGGAAGCCTGCTCCAGCTCCCTGGTTCTCTTACCCAGGAGGCGCTGGTTCAACTGCATCACCTCCCGCTGCCGCTTTCTCAACTCACCGGCAACGGAGGTAGCCATGTAGGTAGCGGCGAAGAGAGCGCTGCCTAAAACAACCAGGATCGCCAGTACGTAGCTCCCCTCCCGGTAAAGCCCCGGGTCGGCAAATCCAGCCAGGTTTACATGGGGTATCACCCCGGCATACTCCAGCCCCACCAGCAGCGAGACCATGACGATTACCGAGGTGGCTAACAGGTACACCGACGTATAGTGAAGTATTAGACTGGCGCCGATGAGGTGTAGCACAAAGTAGAAGATAAAGGGGTTCTCAATCCCACCGGTAAAGTGAAGCAGCACGGCGAACGCCGCCAGGTCGAGCAGGAGGTGAATGGTGCCATAGATTCTGGCTCGGCGGATGGCAAGGCTGGTTTTCATCTTCCTCAGGCTCCGCGCCTGGAAGAGGAGCGCCAGGTTGCACAGGGCGACAAAGGCGCACACACCGTAGGCGGGTGCGGTGGGAAACTCGATGTCGAATATCCGTGAAGCGAGGAAGGTAGCCGCCAGGATACCCAGGACGGTAATCCACCTTACGGTGACGAATACCCTGAGCCACATCTTAAAAGCGGCTTCTTCAGAGTGCTGCTCGTGCTCCCCGCCTTCAGCCAGAAAAACGCTGTCTTTATCGTTAGTCATTAGTTTCATCCGTGAGAACGAATCGGCGTGGGCCTCCGGAAGTGCTGGTGCTCCAGTCTCGCACCGGCACAATCTCCTCCATCTTATCCAGTTGCCCCAGCGCCTTCAAGCGGTCGTAAATCAGCTGCCAGGCGCAGGGTGTATCGGGCGATACTTCACACTTGCCGTCAACCGAGCCGCCGCAGGGCCCGTTGAGCAGGCTCTTGGCACACCTTACCAGCGGGCATATGCCCACTGTCGTAGCCAGAACACAATTCCCGCACTGCATACAGACCTCGATAAAATGCCCCGGTGTCTCCTCCTTACCGACAAACAGGGTGTTCAGCGCCGGATAGACGGCCTTATCGCTGTACATGGTAACGGTCTGGACGCCGAAGGCGCAACTCATCACCAGTATGGCATCGGCTTGCTCAATGGCTTCGGCGTTCTCGGCCAGGGCTTCGCGGGTAAGCTCGTCGCAGGCGGTGGGGATAACCATCCACCCCGTAACCTTCTTGCCCTCCGCTTCGAGCTTCTCTTTCATCTCCAGCACCTCGGCCTTGCCGCCGGTGTGGCATATGGTGGCGCAGGTGCCGCAGCCGATAATATATACCTTTTTGCCCTTGCCCAGGCTCGGCAAAATCTCTTCCAACGGTTTTTGCTTGGTTATTGTTATCATAGCCACCCCTAACTCTGGCGAATGCGGTTCTCGTATTCGCCTCTAAAATGCTCCAGGCTATCCACCACCGGAATCGGAGCCGCCTGCCCCAGCCCGCACATTGAGCAAAGCATCATGGTTTCGGCTAGCTCCTCCAGGACTTTGATGTCCTTTTTCAACCCCTCCCCTCTCCCCAATCTCTCCATAGTCTCGACCATCACCTCGGTGCCCTCGCGGCAGGGAGTACACTTGCCGCAGGACTCCTCAGCCAGGAACTCCATGGTCTTGCCCACGATGTCGATAATATCGCGGCTCTCATCGAAGACGGTGATAGCACCCGCTCCCAGAACGCTCTCAAACGATAAGGAGGCGTCTATCATGGCATAGGGTATAATTCTCCCCGTGGCGCCGCCTATCTGCACCGTCTTGACCTTCTCAGCCTTAGCCAGCTTTTCCACCAGCTCCCTGAGCGGGCTGCCCAGGACCAGCTCATAGACTCCGGGCTTAGCCACATCCCCGCTTACCGAGAATACTTTAGTTCCCTTGCTCTTTTCCGTGCCCATCTTACCGAACCATTCGGCTCCGTTCAAGATGATGCGGGGTATATTGGTCAGCGTCTCCACGTTGTTGATAATCGTCGGCTTGCCCCAGAGACCGCTCGTCGGCGGGAAAGGAGGCCGGTAGCGCACTTCGCCTCTTTTACCCTCTATTGAGTCCATCAGCGCTGATTCCTCTCCGCAGACATAAGCGCCCGCGCCCTCCCGGACCTCGATATCGAGGTGGCCCAAAAAGCCCTTCTTTTTGGCTTGAGCGATGGCATTCTGGAGCAAGTCGAGCAGGAAGTGGTACTCAGCGCGGAGGTAGATGTAGGCTTTCTTAGCCCCGATAGCGTAGCCGGCAATGGCTATGCCCTCGATAAGGCTGAAGGGGTCGTTCTCCAGGATATACCTGTCCTTGAACGTCCCCACCTCCCCCTCGTCGGCGTTACAGATAACGTATTTCTCGTTGCCTTGAGCTTTGCTGGCAAACTCCCATTTCAAGCCGCAGGGAAAGCCAGCCCCTCCCCTGCCCCGCAGCTCCGACGCCTTGACCTCGTCTATCACCTGCTTGAGGTGCAGCTTCAGGGCTTTTTCCAGAGCCTTAAAGCCGTCTGCAGCCAGATAGCTGGCTATATCCTGGGGGTCGATAACCCCGCAGTTCTTTAATACTACCCTCTTCTCAGGCACTCAAAACCTCCGGATATCATTTATACGCCTGTAGAACCTTGGCTATCTTCTTCGGCGTCAGGTCGCCGTGGACATCGCTGTTTACCATCATTGCCGGCGCTTTATCGCAGGCGCCGATGCAATTGGTCAATTCGAAAGAAAACCTGCCGTCAGGGGTGGTCTCACCGGGCAGAATCCCGATTTCCTGGCGCACGCTATCAATGATGGTCTGAGCGTGTTTGAGCAGGCAGGGAAGGCTCTTACAAATCCGGATGATATTCCGGCCCTGCGGCTTGGTAGAGAGGAAAGAGTAAAAGCTGGCGACCCCGTAGACCTCCCCTATCGATAGGTCCAGGGATTCCGCCAGCTCGGTGATGGTATCGCGGGATATATGCGCAGATTTACTCTGTGCTGCCTCCAGCAGCACTAAAAGCTCTCCCCGTCCCCCGTTTCGGCCGGTTTTATTCATCTCCCCCACCCTTCTAAACCAGAGAATTAACTAGTTACAACTAAGGGCTTCCCTTTTTTCTCTGTTTTCGTCTCTCTCGGCTGGCTCAACGCCCCTGTCGGACAGAAGGGAATACAAACACCGCAATCACGGCAAACCTCTTTGTCTATGGGCTGGTCGAAATCGACAACAATCTTGGAATCAAAGCCCCGGTAGGCAATAGCGAAAACATCGTGTTTGGCAACCTCGTTACAGGCACGAACACAGCGGCGGCACATGATGCACTTGGTCAGGTCTCGGGCGATATAGGGACTAACGTCTTCCAGAGGGTAATAATGCTTCCTCACCTGGAAACGGGGCAGCCCCACGTCAAGCTCGGCGGCGATTTTACGCAACTCGCACATGTTGGCTTTATCGCACATATAACAAACGCCGCTGTGGCTGGCGAGCAAAAGCTCGACTATGACCCTGCGGCTCTCTAAAACCTTGGGGGAATGGGTATGAATGACCATGCCGTCGGCGATGGGCGTGTGGCAGGAGCCGACCAGCGTCCTGGAGCCTTCCACCTCGACCACGCAGACACGGCAGGCACCAAGGGGAGATAAATCCGCGTGGTGACAGAGCGTGGGGATATCGACGCCGTTTTCCTGCGCCAGCTCAAGAATGGTCTGCCCCGGGCGACCTCTCACTTGAGTCCCGTTTAGCGTTACCAGCAGTGCCAAAGCTACTCCTTTGGTCTATGCCTTTTCTACCCTCACGGCACAGACTTTGTACTCAGGTATCTTGGCCACAGGGTCGAGGGCGGGATTGGTCAACCTGTTAGCCGGGCTTTCGGCAAAGTGGAAGGTCATAAAGACCACCCCCGCCGGCGAAGCCTCGGTCACATTAGCTTTAGCCACCACCTCCCCCCGCCGCGAGGCGACCTTCACTTTGTCGCCGTCGGCGATGCCCAGCTTGGCGGCATCGGCGGGATTTATCTCCACCTCCCCTTCCCTCATCAAGACGTTCAGTCCTTCCACCCTGCGGGTCATGGTGCCGGTGTGGAAGTGATAGAGGCTGCGCCCGGTGGTCAGCACCAACGGATACTGCTTATCGGGCAGCTCCATCGGCGGCTTATATTCCAGCGGGATAAACTGCCCCTTGCCGCGGGTAAACTGCTGGGTATGCAGTATGGGCGTACCCGAGTGTTCTTGGGTGGGGCAGGGCCACTGCAAGCCGCTCTTTTCCAGGCGCCTATAGCCAATCCCCCCGTAGCTGGGGGTAAGTGAGGCAATCTCATCCATAATCTGGGAAGCATTCTTAAAGTCAAAGCCCGAGCTGCCCATCTTTTTGCCGACCTGGCAGGTAATCTCCCAGTCGGCTCGGCTCTTCCCTATCGGCTCCACTGCCTTCCTTACTCTCTGCACCCTCCGTTCGGTGTTGGTGAAGGTGCCGTCCTTCTCGGCAAAGCTCACCCCGGGCAGGATAACATCGGCCAGTTCAGCCGTCTCGGAGAGAAAGATATCCTGTACCACCAGGAACTCCAGCTTATTCAGCGCCTCTTCGGCGTGGGTGATATCGGGCTCGCTGAGCAGCGGGTTCTCCCCGATAAGGTACATCGCCTTTATCTTACCCTTATAGGCGGCTTCGACAATCTCGGTGATGGGCATCCCCACTGACGGCGAAAGCGAGCCGCCCCAGGCAGCCTCGAACTTGCTCTTGACCTTGGCGTCGGTCACCGCCTGGTAACCGGGATAGACATTGGGCAAAGCCCCCATGTCACAGGCGCCCTGGACGTTATTCTGCCCCCTAAGAGGGTTAACTCCCGACGCCGGCTTGCCGATGTTGCCGGTGAGCATGGCCAGGTTGGCGGTGGCGATAACGTTATCCGTGCCGTGGGAGTGCTGAGTAATGCCCATAGCGTAGAGGATAGCCGACGGCTTCTCGGTGGCGTATATCCGTGCCGCCTCGGCTATTTTATCTTTGGGCACGCCCGTAATGCGCGCCACGGAATTAAGGTCGAAGTTTTGCAGCGATACTTTGAAGGCGTCGAAGTTCTCACACCTCTTGTCGATGAAATCCTGGTCGAGCAGACCTTCATCCACGATAACCCTCATCATGCCCATTAACAGGGCGACATCGCTGCCCGGGTTGTGCTGCAGCCAGAGGTGAGACCAGCGCACCAGGTCGATTTCGCGCGGGTTGGCCACAATCAGCCTGGCGCCGTTGTCCACCGCCCGCTTTAGCTCCAGTGCGATGATAGGGTGAGCTTCGGTGGTGTTGGTGCCGATGGCGAAGATGCAGCCGGCATCCCCGAACTCGCCGAAGGAGTTGGTCATCGCCCCACTGCCGAAGCTCTGCACCAGTCCGGCCACGCTGGGAGCGTGACAGAGGCGCGCGCAGTGGTCGACATTATTGGTCTTTAAGACGGCGCGGGCAAACTTCTGGGCGACATAGTTGTCCTCGTTGGTGCACTTGGCTGAAGAAATCACCGCCAGCTCGTCGGGCTTATAGCCGCCCAGCTTGGTGGCGACCAGTTCCAGCGCCTCATCCCAGCTTGCCTCGACGAATTTTCCGTTCTTCTTGATGAGCGGGTATTTTAGCCTGTCCTGGTGGTGAATAAAGTCAAAGCCGAACCGCCCCTTAACGCATAAGAAACCGTTGTTAACCGTGTCCTCCCGCTTCCCCCGCACGCTCATTACCTTCCCGTCGCGCACACCCAGGTACAGCCCGCAGCCGACCCCGCAATAGGTGCAGGTGGTAGCCACCTCCCTCGTGGGGCGCTCGGTTACCTTGGGCATAAGCGCCCCCACCGGGCAACGGGCAACGCACTCCCCGCAGGAAACGCAATTGGAATCTATTATCGGCTTATCGCCGAAGGTGGCGACCTTGCTGCCGAAACCGCGGTTGATTACCGCCACCGCCCCCACCCCCAGCACCTCGTCGCAAACCCGCACGCACTTACCGCAGAGGACGCACTTAGCCAGGTCGCGGTAGAAGAAGGGGTTGCTGGTGTCAACCGGGTAGGACCTCTCCGTATGCTTGAAGGGCAGCTCGGTAATTTCCAGGTAGTCAACGATATCCTGCAGCTCGCAGTGTTCGTTCTTGGCACAGGTTACGCAGCGCTCGGTCACGGCTACGTTGCGCAGGCAGATGTCGAAGGGCCCGCAGCGCTCTCGCCGGTGGCAAATCAGGCACTCGCTGGGGTGGTCGGAAAGGAGCAGCTCGACGACGGTGCGGCGCACCTCGTTCACAGCATCGGTGTTGGTTTTAACCACCATGCCCTCGGTGACGGGGGTGGTGCAGGAGGTAGGAAAGCCGCGCAACTTCTCAATCTCGACAATGCAAAGGCGGCAGCCGCCGTAGGGTTTAAGGTCGGGGTCGGCGCAAAGGGTGGGAATATAGATGTCCGCCGACTGGGCGGCTTCGAGCACGGTCATCCCCGGCTTGGCCTTAACCTCCCGGCCGTCGATAGTTAGCCTGATTTCCGCCAACATAGCCTCCTTAAGCTACTCTTCTCTCTCTTCAAGGTCGCATCTCAAGCACCGCTCGGCCTCTTTAATAGCCATCTTCTCAGCTAATCCCAGCTCCACGTCCTCGAAATTCTTTCTCCGTTCCTTGGCGGGCGGTGCCGGTATCTCTACTCGCATCTCCTCCTCCGCTTCCTCCAGCGGCGCCATCGCCTCCTCGGGCGGTGCCAGTATCTCGTCGATATCCCCCTCCCCACCCAGGTATTTATCGATTGATGTTGCCGCCAGCCGCCCGTGGGCAATAGCTTCAATCACCGAAGCCGGCCCTTTGACCACGTCGCCGCCGGCAAAAACCCCTTCTTTATTCGTCGCCAGGCTATCGGGGTCGATCTCGATGGTATTGCCCCGCCCCAGCGACAGCTTAAAGCGAGATGGAATCTCGGGCCTCTGGCCGATAGCGGCAATAATAGTGTCAAAGCTCATCACGAACTCACTGCCCTCGATAGGCTCGGGTCGGCGCCGCCCGCTGGCGTCTATATCGCCCAGGCTCATGGCGAGGCACTCAAGTTCAAGCTTGCCGTTCTTGGTGGTTATGCTCGAGGGCGCCGCCAGGAAGCGCACATTGACGCCTTCTTCGATAGCCCCCTCGATTTCCTCAGTCGCGGCGGGCATCTCATCTTTAGTACGGCGGTAAACGATGGTCACCTCTTTAGCGCCCAGGCGCAGCGCGGTTCGCGCCGAATCTATAGCCGCGTTACCGCCGCCGATAACGGCCACCCCCTCCCCCACCTCCACCTTCTTGCCCAGGCTCACCTCGCGCAAAAAGCTCACGCAGTCCATCACTCCTTGGCTGTCCTCGCCCTTGACCCCTATCTTCAAGCCCTGATGCGCGCCCGTAGCCAGGAAGATGGCATCGTAGCCCTGTTCAAATAACTCGTCCGTAGATTCGACTTTTGTTTCAGTCTTTATGTCAACTCCAACCGCCTCTATCTCCCTGATGTCGTTTTGCAGCACGTCCTTGGGCAGACGGTAGTCGGGAATAGCCACCCGCATCATGCCCCCCGCCTCGGGCAGAGCTTCGAAAACGGTCACTTTTTGCCCCAGCTTGGCCAGGTAGAAAGCGGCGGTAAGCCCGGCCGGACCCGAGCCGACGATGGCAACACGTTTGCCGGTTTCGGGAGCAATCTTTGAGTTTTGCTTCCACATACCGTTGTCGTTGTCAACGGCAAAGCGCTTCAGGACTCGTATGCCGATAGCCTCATCGAGCAGCTCCCGACGGCACTTAGCCTCGCAGGGATGGATGCAAACATAGCCGCAGACCGAGGGGAAGGGAATCTTCTCCCTGATTACGGCTACTGCCTCGCCTGGCTTGCCCTTGGCGATAAAGCGGATATAGCGGGGCGCATCCACGCCTGCGGGACAGGTATGTGTACAGGGAGCGCTGACTATCCCCTCGCATACCGCCGCACGGCAGTGGTGATTCTTGATATGCTCCTCGTATTCGTCGCGGAAATAGCGTATGGTGGTCAAAACGGGGTTGGGCGCCGTCTGCCCCAGCCCGCAAAGCGAGCCGGCTTTAATCTGCTCGCTCATGCTCAGCAGCAGGTCGATGTCCTCCATCTTGCCCCGACCGTGGGTAATATCGTCGAGGATGTCCAGCATCTGCTTCGTCCCCAGACGGCAGGGAACACACTTGCCGCACGACTCGTCCTGGGTAAAGGAGAGGAAATAGCGGGCGACATCGACCATGCAGGTGTCCTCGTCCATGACCACCATGCCCCCCGACCCCATGATAGAGCCGGCCTGAGCCAGCGTCTCATAGTCAACAGGCTGGTTCAACAGACTGGCGGGCAGGCAGCCTCCCGAAGGACCTCCGGTCTGCACCGCCTTAAAGCGCTTGCCGTTGGGAATACCCCCGCCGATTTCGTAGATAATCTTTTGCAGCGGGAAGCCCATCGGCACCTCGACCAGGCCGCTGTTGGCAATGTGGCCCGTGAGGGCGAAAACAACGGTTCCCTTGCTCTTCTCGGTGCCGATCTGGGCGTACCAGTCGGCGCCCCTGGCAATAATAACCGGTATCGTAGCCAGCGATTTAACGTTGTTTATATTGCTCGGCTTACCCCATAAGCCCGACTGGGCGGGGAAGGGTGGGCGCGGGCGGGGCATCCCCCGCTTGCCCTCGATAGACGCCATCAGCGCCGTTTCCTCGCCGCAGACAAAAGCCCCCGCACCTTCCTTGACGTGGAGGTGAAAGCTGAAATCAGAGCCGAGTATTTTATCACCCAGGAATCCCTTCTCTTCGGTCTGCTTGATAGCCAGCCGCACCCGCTGCACCGCCAGCGGGTATTCGGCCCTGATGTAGATATAGCCTTCGGAGGCACCGATGGCGTAGGCGGCGATAGCCATACCCTCGATAACGGTATGGGGGTCAGCCTCCATGATGCTCCTGTCCATAAAAGCCCCGGGGTCGCCCTCGTCGGCGTTGCATATCATATACTTCTGGTCGCCCGGTGCCTTGTAGCAAAACTCCCACTTCTGGCCGGTGGAAAAGCCGGCCCCTCCCCTCCCCCGCAAACCTGAGCGTTTGACCTCGTCGATAACCTGCTCCTGGCTCATCTCGGCCAGTACCTTACGTAGCGAGTCGTAGCCGCCCGTCTTAACGTAGTCCTCGATTCTCTCCGGATTGATGTGCCCGCAGTTGCGCAGTACTATGCGATGCTGCTGGCTGTAAAAGGTAATATCCTTGTAGCAGGGTATGGCTTCATCACTAATCGGGTCGTGGTAAAACAGGCGCGCCACCGGCTTGCCGTCGCGAAGGTGGGACCGGACAATCTCAGACACATCGTCAACGGTGACCTTGGCATAGAAGATGCCCTCAGGCTCGACAACGGCGATAGGTCCCTGCTGGCAAAAGCCGTGGCAGCCAGTAAAGTCCACCGCCACCCCCTTCAAGCCCAGCTTGGCTACTTGCTTTTCCAGCGCTTCCCTGATTTCAAACGCCTTGCCGGAAACACACCCCGTCCCGTTACAGACCAGGATGGTACGCTTATTGCCCGCCTGACTAGCTGGCTTTTGCTTCGACACCAACTACCTCCGCAACTTTCTTAGTCGTCATCTGACCATATGTCTCATTATCTATTCTCATCGTCGGCGCCAGGGCGCAGGCGCCGATGCAGGCTATTGTTTCCAGGCTGTACTCCATGTCTTCGGTAGTCTCTCCGGGCTTAATGCCCAGCCGCCTCTCAATCTCGCGGAGAATGCGCGCCCCACCCCGCACGTGGCAGGCCGTCCCCCGGCAAACGACTATCTTCGTTCGACCGGTGGGGGTAAGCTTAAACTGGGCGTAAAAGGTGCTCACCCCAAAAATGGTGCTCTCGGGCAGCTTCAAGAATTTGGCGATCTTCTGCATCGCCTCGGCGGGCAGATAGCCGAACTTCTCCTGGGCTTCCTGGAGTATGGGGATAAGGTTGCCGCTATCCCGGCTGTAGTTGGCGGTTATTTTCTCCGACTCTTTAGCGAAATCAACTTCCACCGGTGCTTAACTCCCTTCCTTCAACAATCTGACCAGCTTCCAGGCAATTCTCTCGCAGAGCACGTTTATGTCCTCTATAGACAGGTAATCGGATACGGTAGCATCGAATAAGATGCTGCCGTCAGGGGGAAACTCCTCATCGCCCCGCCAGAGGACAAAGGTTATGGGTACCCGCTTGAAGGCGTTTATGGTCACGGCCACATCGCCGTAATCGGCTTTATGGCCGCCCAGCTCTTTAGCGGCCTCTATTAGTTTCATCGGCAGACGCCCGAAATGGTCGACGAGCGGCTTTATCGCCCTCTTGTGGAAGGTGCGGAAATAGCCGACACCCTCGGGCAATTCCTTATAGGCTATCAACTTATCAGCCAGCGGCGTGCCCCTGGCTTGAGTTAGATAGTGAAGCAGCAGAATCTTGTCCTTCAAGGGCACTTCTTCAGCGCTATCCGACAGGGAAATCGCCACCTCGGGCAGGCTGATTCGATAGTTTTGGTTCAGGTAGTCGAGGATGATTACGGGATGGGAATCTATTTTTTTGTATTCGGCGCCGCTGTTGCGGCAAATTCGCTCGATGCCGTCAGCCTCCATCAGCTGCTGGCTGGCGATTTTATAGGCAAACTTATAGCCGTATTCGTAATTCTTTTCGTCAGGCACCGAGAGCAAACTACTATTCATCCTGCAATCAGACTAACCACTATAATTATATCCCCGCCGCCTCTAGCACCAGAGGCACTTTCTTCTCCCAACCGATAGCCATGATATGCACCCCCTGGCACATACCTTTAAGCTCCTTGACTAAATCAGCCGCAATTTCTACGCCCATCCGGGTCTTATCCTCGGCGGCGGTCATCTTTTCAATCAGCTCGTCGGGCACAAAAACGCCCGAAACGTTCTTATTCATAAACCTGGCCATACCCGCCGACTTCAAGGGTATTATCCCCGCCAGAATGGGAACACCGAATTTCCCCGCCCGCTTCATAAACTTGGCGAAGGCGTCGGGGTCGTATACAGCCTGCGTCTGGAAAAAGCGGGCGCCGGCTTCGATTTTCTTCTCCATCTTTATCAGCTGCAACTCGCGGGCGGCTTCGGTATCCGCCCCCGGATTTACCACCGCCCCCGGGAAAAAACTGGGCTTCCCCTTGAGTTCGTTGCCCTGCATGTCGTAGCCTTCGCTCAGTTTCTTCATCACCCAGAGCAGGTGCACCGAGTCCAGGTCATAGACCGGCTTGGCTTCGGGGTGGTCGCCGAGCACGGGCAAATCGCCGGTGATAGAGAGGACGTTCTCGATACCCAGCACCGCGGCGCTCAAGAGGTCGGATTGCAAAGCCAATCGGTTCCTATCGCGGCAGGTCACCTGGAAGACGGGCTCAAGCCCCTTCATTTTAAGCAAATGGCAGACCGCCAGCGAGCCTAATCTCATCACCGAGCTTTGCTGGTCGGTAACATTAGCCGCGTCCACCTTGCCTTTTAGAATCTCGACCGCCTCCATCAATTCAGTGGTATCGGTGCCTTTCAAAGGCCCGACCTCGGCGGTGATAACGAATTTCCCCTTATCGAACAACGGCTGCAGGCTCATCTAGCTCTTCCCTTCTAATCGCTGAAAATTTCCCCGAAAATGAACATCCTCTATTATACACGAATATGCCTTTTCAGTGTAGGGGTTTTAGGCTATATCTCAAGCCAGGAATGGGAGTAAAGGGCTTCGCCGGTAATAACCCTGACCGTCTTGGCGTACTTGGCTTCTTCCTCGCTTAAGGAGGAGAGGTCGATTTTTTCGCCGTCCATCACCCGGTGCACCACCTCGACGATTTTCGGTTTCTGGCCACGGGCGATAGCTATCAGCTCGGTATCGAAGGCATCGACTATCGCCGAATAAAGCCCATGCCTCATCAGCATTATCATACAGGTTCGGTTCAGGTGGGGCCTGAGATGGGTGGGCGTACCGTTGGAGATATTGGAAAGCCCGACGGTCGATTTGCAATCGGGGGCGATATCTTTGAGCATAGCCATAAACTCAAAACAGGCTTGCAACTGGTTTATTTCCACCGACACCGGCGTCAGGATAGGGTCTATCCAGATATCCTCGTTGGCAATACCGGCCTCGTTGGCTTTATACATGATGTCAACGGCAAGCATAGCCCGCTCGTTGGCGTCGCGGGGCATCCCCTCCACCCCCCAGAGCAGCCCTATCATGTAGGCATTATATTTGCTGACCAGGGGCAACTCCTTCTCCAGCCTGTCGGGCTGAAGGGAGATGGAATTAATCAGCGCCCTGTTCTTCGCCACCTTCAGCCCCGCCTCCATAGCCACCGGGTTGGTGGTATCCAGCGACAGCGGCTTATCGGTAACCGCCTGCGCCGTTTCGACCACCCATTTCATCATCTCGTCCCCCGCCTTGCGGGCGGGACCGATGTTGAGGTCGATGTAATCGACGCCGGCTTCGGTCTCGGCTTTAGCCATCTCCTGGATGGGCCCCGGGTTTCTCTCTTTCATTGCCGGGCCAAGGGTCTGCGACATTATATTCAGATTTTCGCCGATGAGGATCATTCTTTACCTCCTGATATAACTCCTCATGGTTCTAGACCTCATGGTTCTAGACCTTACGGATGCCATGACTTAAGGTAAGCGGGAATGTTAGACCCATCGCGGGGCCCCACCTGAATCTCCCAGCCGGGCAGCTCCTCTTCCAGCCCGCCGCTCTCGGCGGCGGCATAGCCCGGTATTACCAGCTTATGGTGCTTGACCATATCGGCAATACCGCATTTCTTAACGAAGGGGGCGATGGCATCGGCGACGAATTTGCCCGCCGCCCAGGCGGTCATCACCGAAAGCCCCTCGGTGTCCTTGACCAGGAGGTAGCTGGGAATCTTGCTCGTCTCCACTTCGCCGGAGACAATGAAATAGGTCAGGGAAAAGTTGGAGGTGATAAGCACCGGTGAGCTGTCATTGGGCTTACCGATTTCGTAGATGCCCTCTTTAGTCGCCAGCGGCCGCTGCGGGTCGGTATAGACATTCAGCCTCTCCACCAGCAAGGGGAAGAGGCTCTCCCCCTGGAAATCGGAGAGGACGATAATACCGCCGTATTTAGCCACGAACATGGAAGCGATTACCGCCTCCTTCATCGGGTCGTCGGTCATCTCTGCAGGGAAAACGATGGTGGGAAAGCCCAGCGGGCGGAACTTCTTGGCCAGCGCCGCGCTCCTGATGATTACCTGGTCCTCGAACGCCTGGCGCAAAGCCCGCGCGCCCGAATCGATAACCAGCTCTTTAATTCCGGCTTCGGTCAGCTTGGTGGTTAGCTCGGCGAGCTTCTCCACGCTGTCGGCTTTCACCGCCAGCGGGCAGGAGTTCTCCTTGGCTAAAGCCGCCATCTTGTCCTGATTGGCTTCGGTGGCGGCGTAGAGCAAGGGCTTGCGGTCGGCGCAGGCGGCAAGCCCCGCTGCCATAACCTCGGGATTGTCGCTCATCAGTATTATGCCGCCGCTGCTTTTTTCTTTTACCTTGGTCACCACCGCCTTAAATCGGGCGGCGTCGCCCCCCGCCTTTACCGCCACCAGGTCGGGACGGAGCAGAAGCCCTATCCGTTCGTACTGAAGGTCGTTAAACCGCTTCAGCCTGGCGTCGATCTCGGCGTCGTCCAAGCCGTCACTGATAAGGATAGCCAGCCCCGGCGGATTCTCGAACCTCTTTTCGTGGCGGAACATCACCGTCTCGCCGCCGATTTTGAGCACCCTGTCGCCCACGCCGATAGTAACCGGTATGATGGGCGGGGCGGAGGCTTCCGTCAGCTTGGCTTTTGATTCCTCGGACACATGGGGACAGGCGCTCAGCTCCGCCTTGCCCGTGGCTAACTTCATGGCAAAGGCAAGGCAGGTCGGCTCCCCGCAGTCCTTACAGTTGGTCTTGGGCAGAAGCTTGAATATCTCTATGCCGGTAAGCGCCATCTCTTACACTCTCCTTTCCCGGCCTGTTGTCGTCTCTAACCCAGTATCGGGTCCATTTTAAGGGCGGGGTGACCCTTTTCCTGCAGGAAGGGCAGAATCTCTTCCTCGGTCACGCCGACAGTCTCGTCGGCAATCATATCGGGCAGGTCGGGGATACCAATCTCCTCGGCTCTGGCTTTGAGTCGGTCGCCGATCTCTTCTTTCAACGACTTGGGCATCCAGACGATACGCTGGATACCGCCGTCGCCGCTGATGAACTTCCGCTGGCAGGTATTGTACTTACCGTGCCCGATGAACCCCGGTGTGCTCAAGCCGCCGCCGATGGTACCCGCCAGGGTAGTGAACTTCATGCCGCAGGGGGTCTCCCCGGTATACTCGCGGTTGACCGTCATTATCCCGTTGCACATGGGCAGTACGGCGGCGATGCACTCGCAGCAGCCGCAGGTGGTCATGGGGTCGTTGACTATGCTGTAGAAGTTATAGTGGTCTATCTTACCCCGAGAGGCTTTGTGGATGAATTCGTTTACCCCCTTCCACTGCCCCAGCTTGGGGTCAAGGCACTCGCCCTTTTCCACCGGCTGATTGGGCCCGGTGGGGTTAATCTCGAATGAGGCTTTGCAGTCCATCCAGTTATAGGAGCCGCATAAGCCCGTCCTCTCCGGGCTGATGGTGCAAACGTGGCCCGGGGCAAAGGACTGGCACAGGGTGCAGGAATAGAATGTCTCAACACCTTCATCAGTCATGCCCTCGATACGGACGTCCCGCTTACCGTATACCGCTCTCGCTTTTTCCTCTACCTCTTTTACTTTATCTTCCTCGGTATAGAGCTTCACCTGTATCTTATCGAAGATACGCCCGAAATCCTGGTGCAGCTTGGCATGAAGGATATCGCCGATGTGGTGCAGTTTAAAGCCCTTTTCCACCGCCTGCTTGGCGATTCGTATCCAGGCAATATTCCGCTGCCCGATATGCATCACCCCCTGGGCGTAATTTATGAGGTGATGAATCTGACGCTCCATAATAGGCTCGAAGTCGTCCTGCATCTCCCTTCCCGCCACCTCCACGGCTATAGCCAGGGGCAAGCGGGAACCGGGCTCGATATCGCTTAATTCAGGCCCAACCACTTCGACCTTGCCGTCTTCCACTTCTTCCATGCGCTTGGTGGTCACCCACTCCACCATCAGCGTCCGTCCGCCGCCACATTCCAGGTAGATATCCTCCCCCCGCACTCTCTCCCCCTCAAAGGCGGGGCCATAGGCAACCGGCACCGGCACTTCGGCCACGGCAACCTTGAGCCCTCTTACCTCCACCGCCCGGGAGACCAGCTTATCGTGGGGAACATTGGAGACGACGTGCTCGTAGGTGCAGATGCCGGTAGGCAGAACCTCGGGTATCGGGGTATCGGCAATAACCGGGAATCCCCAGCTGATTGCACCGGCGGCGTTAGCATACCACTCATCGGTAACATAGCCCATGGGCAAAACAAAGGCAAAAATGCGGTCTTTATTATAGATAAGGATCTTTCGGTAATCGCCAGGCTCGATGCCGCCGAAGGTAAGGGCTGCCCTGGTGGCAAAGCCAGCGGCAAATACAGTGGCAATTACATCGGGGCCGAAAGAGACCAAACGAGTTGACCATCCAATCTGCACCCCAGCCTCGACAAGCTGCTCCGAGAATCTCTTCCCGTTATACTCAGCTGACATAAACACGTAGAGGTTCTTCTGCTGCAGCTCCTGGGCAATCTTAACGGCTATCTCATTGGTGGGAGCCGCCCCGACAATGGCGGCAAAACCGGGTGCGGTGCCGTCAACGAATTCGACCCCCCGCTTCCTCAGGATGACGTCATCGGCGGCGCCCAACCAGATGTTGCCATCGACGGGGTCTTCCGTCTTGGTGTAAAAATCAGGCGTCTCCAGGTACCTTATGGCTTCTATTAATTCCTCAGCAAAGAATGTGGCCATACCGGCATCGAGAGCTGGCGCCAGGTAGGGCAAGGGGTGTTCCTCTCGCACCGGTGGCGGCAACAGGGATTTACACCGTTTCAGCACGGGCTCCATGTCGCCCAGCTTTTCTACCTTATTTCCCAGCATACCGTAGATTACCGGCAGATAATAGGCAGTATTGGGGAAGCCCACCGGTTCTTTAGCTCCCCACTTGTCCATAGCCTCCTGCCATTTCTTCTCCGCCCGTCCCACAATCTTGTAAGCCCCTCTGATGGCGGCTGATGCGATTATCTTAGACATACTCTAAAGCCCTCCCTTATCTTAATATGGTGGCTAAACCGCGTCCAGTTCCCTTCTCATATCCATATCGTAGAGCACCCGCTCTCTAGCCTGGTCGATGCCCAGAGCCTTACGCTTCTTATCGATGTGGGCAATCATGAGGTGGGCGGCTTTTATCGGGTCGGGCTCGAAAGCCCACATGCCGCCCAGCATCTCCTCCATATCCTTAAAGAGGTAGTCGGTCACCTCTTTGCTGCCCGTGGTGGGCCAGGTGACGCCGAATACGGTGTAAACGCCCGAAGCGACGAAGTACTGCCCGATGGAGATGGCTTTCTCGCTCATCCACTCGGGAGCCGCGCCGGCTACGGGCAGGTCGCTGATGTCGTCGCCCAACCCCCCGTCCTTGACCATGGCGGTGGCGGCTATCAGGATGCGGCTGTTATCCACGCAGGAACCCATGTGCAATACGGGCGGTATGCCCACGGTCTCGCAGACCTCGGCCAGACCTTTGCCGGCAAACTGCTTGGCGGCTTCGGGCACCAGCAGTCCGGCCTCGGCACAGGCGATGGCGTTACAGCCGGTGGTAAGCACCAGCACGTCGTTCTTTATCAGCTCCTTAACCATGGTGATATGGGCTTCGTTATGCTTGGTGCGAGCGTTATTGCAACCGACGACGCCGGCAACGCCCCTTATTCTCCCGTTGATGATGTTATCGTTGAGCGGGCGGTAGGAAGCCCGGAACATCCCGCCCAGCAGGTAGTTGATGGTCTCATGGCTGAAACCTGCAATCTGGTCGGTTTTATTGTCGGGGATATGGATGTTCCCCTTGCGGTTGGGGAAATTCTCTATAGCCGTTTTCACTATTTCCCGCGCCGACTTCAGGGCATCGTGCTCATCGAACTCAACATGGGTAGCGCCCGGAATCCTGGCTTTAGGCGAGGTGGTGATAATCTTGGTGTGGTAGCACTCGGCGACGGTCTGTACGGACTGCATAATGCACTGTACATCCACCACCATAGCGTCCACCGCGCCGGTGACTATAGCCAGCTCCTGCTGCAGGAAATTACCGGCGATGGGCACTCCATGCCGCATCAGTATCTCGTTGGCGGTGCAGCACATCCCGGAAAGGTTTATTCCCTTGGCCCCCTTGGACTTGGCCAGCTTTATCATCTCCGGCTCCTGGGCAACGGTGACAATCATCTCGGAAAGCAGCGGCTCATGGCCATGAATGATGATATTAACCTCACCCTCTTCGAGCACCCCCAAATTAGCCTGGCCCAGAATAGGTGCGGGAGTGCCGAAGAGTATATCCTGGAGATCGGTAGCCATCAGGCTGCCGCCCCACCCGTCGGCTAGTGCCGTCCTCACCCCCTGCTTGAGCAGGCTCTTATAATCTTGGTCAACACCGATATGGGTTCGGTGCATTATTTCCACGATTTCCCGGTCTATGCCCCGGGGGGCGACCCCCAGCTTGCGCCACAACTCCTGGCGCTTTAAGGGCGCTTTCCTCAGGGTTATCAGCTCGCCTGCCTGCTTGCCGTACTCACCCAGGGCTATCCGGCCGATATCGGCGGCTATCTCGTTATTGCTGCGCTCGCCGATTTCAACGCCCAGGTCCAGGGCTACCTGCAGTAGTTTCTGCTCGTCTTTTATCTCGTAGCCCGGTGCCCCTCCTTTGGCAACCTCCAGGAAAAGCTCGGCGACCCCCCGCCCGTGGTCGGAGTGGGCCGCCGCCCCTCCCGCTATCATGCGGATAAAGTTGCGGGCGGCGATGGTCTCGGCGGTGGCTCCGCAAACGCCCCGCCGTTTCTTCTTATCTTCAGGGGTTTCCTCCTTCCCCTTGGGCAAAGGCACCCGGCAGGGCCCCATGCCGCAGTGCTTACAGCAACTGCCTACTGAACCTATGGGGCAGGCTTTGATGGATTCAGCTCTATCGAAGGTGGTGTTCACGCCTTCTTTGGCTGCCTTCTCTATCAGTTCTAGAGTGCCCTGGTCAATGCTCTTGGTCTCTTTTTCTTCTGCCATTCTGCAATCCCCCCTTAACTTACGACTATTTATTTAACTGGCTGCGGTCAATTCGGTTATCATCTCGCGCACCAGCTTTATGGCTTCGGGATGCCTCATCACCATCACATCCCCCCCCGCCAGCAGCAACACCATGGTTGACATCGCCTCCAGCAGTATTCCCCGCTTCTTGGCGTCCCCCAGCTTGGGGTCTTCGGCGGTGGGGATATGCACTTCTTTGGTCTTCCACACCTCTTTGGATATATTACAGATAAGCGGAAATTGCAGCTTCTCGTCCTGCTGGGTTAAGCCCGCCATCCTCATTCTTTCCATAACCGAGTAGCAGTACTCGATGCCGTAGCCGATACAGCTCACCGTCGGGTCCACGATAATCATCTCGTCGGCTACGCCCAGGTTGCCCAGCAGGATATTAAGCTGCTTGGCCAGGTTGATGTCTATCGGCGTCGAGGAAATCACCGTATGATGATAGCCGATAGCGGCGGCGCCGATTTTCTTGTGGTCGCCTTCCTCAACCGGCCCCATAATCAGGTCTTTGCCCTGGCAGACCTCGGCTATCTGCCTCAACACCTCGGTGTCTTTATCGTGGTTAGCTGTCCCCCAGACAATCAGGGGGACATTGATAGCGTCGGCGACCTTCTTGACCACCGCCGTGGCTTCATCGGCGCTGCGGTCAAGCCCGTTGGGGTCGGTACTAATCAGTTGCAGGCAAATCATCTCCGCCCCGTAATCGTCGATGCACTTCTTGGCCCAGGCAACCGGGTCGTCGGTCACCCCCTGGAACGGCTCCAGGGCGGCGGGCGCCCAGTCCTGCGGGGGCATATCCCAGACCTCCATGGCTATTCGGGGCGAGTGCGACATCTCTCCTTCAAAGAGATAAAACGGGTAACAGCTTTCCCCGCCGACGGTTACCGCTTTATCGCCGCTGCCCAGCTTTATCTCCTTTATCTTGCCGCTATAGGCTGTCTTAGGGACTTCAAAAGCCATCGTTATCCCTCCTTAAATCAAGCCGGATTCTTCCGCTTCTCGCTGCCGAACCATTCCTGGCTGTAGAAGTAGCGCTCACCGTTCTCCAGATACTTAAGCCTCTCCTCGCGGCTGTCTAGCTTCTGCCGCCACTTCCCCATATCCTCCCCCTCCGGTTTGCCTTCTTCAAAAGTAGCTCCCAGCAACTCCACCTCGTCCCGGCCCGGCGCTTTGGTCTTCTTAATCTTGTATTCCATCCTGTTATACCTCCTAAGCTAAGCCCGCGGCTACTTTGGCCGCCCTGACGGTATTCATCATAAGCATGGTTATGGTCATCGGCCCCACCCCACCCGGAACCGGGGTGATGGCTTTAGCCTTCTCTTTAACCGTTTCAAAGTCGACGTCTCCGGCCAGGATTCTCTTGCCCTCAGGCGTCTTGCCGATTGCGTTCACGCCCACGTCGATGACCACCACCCCCTCTTTAACCATATCGGCGGTGATATACTTGGGCTTGCCCGCGGCAACAATGAGTATGTCGGCTCTTTTGGTATGGAAAGCCATGTCCTTCGTCCTGGTGTGGCAGATGGTCACCGTGGCGTTAGCCCCCGGCGCCTTCTGCAGTAGTATGTTGGCGATAGGCTTGCCCACGATGTTGCTCCGGCCCACGATGACTACTTCGGCGCCCTCGATCTGGGTGCCGGAGTGGATAAGTAATTGCTGGATGCCAGCGGGCGTGCAGGGCATATAGTCGGGCTTGCCTATCATCAGCTTGCCCACGTTCACCGGGTGGAAGCCGTCGACGTCCTTCTTGGGGTCAATGGCGTAAAGGACTTCTCCTTCGTTCAGGTGCTTGGGCAGAGGCAACTGGACTAATATACCGTTAATCTTAGGGTCTTTGTTCAGCTTGTCAATCAATTTCAGAAGCTCTTGCTGGGTGGTCTTCTCCGGAAGGTCGTATCTCTCCGAGTATATGCCCAGCTCCTTGGAGGTCTTCTCCTTGGCGCCCACATAGACCTGCGAAGCCGGGTCGGCGCCGACCAGAACCGTGACCAGCCCGGGCACGACGTTGTGCTTCGATTTAAGCTCGGCAACCTCCTTTTTCAGCTCTTCGCGAATCTCCCTGGCGACCTCGGCACCCTTAATAAGTTGTGCGGTCATTTTCTACCCCCTTCAATTGATAAGCTTGTTCATCAAATCGCCGATTGCCTTCACCGCCCGGGAATTATCGGGTAATGTTAGCAGCGGCTTCATCTTAATGTCGTAGTTGGCTACTTCCTCATCCAGTGGGATGATAGCAGTGGGTTTAATCTTTAATTTTTTCAGTTCCTCAGTCACCGCAGGGTCGAGCCCGTCGGGAACAAGGTTGATAATCACCGACTGCCGCTTCACCACCAGCTTGAGTTCGTCAACCAGCTCGATTATGCGGGCTACGGTGCGCACCCCCTTCACGGTATGGTCGGAGACGATAAGCAGCTCGTCGACATCCTGCGTCGTCCTCCGCGAAAGGTGCTCCATCCCCGCCTCGTTATCCATCACCATATAGGGATAGTTCCCCGAAAGGGTATCGGCGAACTTCCTCAGGAGAAGATTGGGGTAACAGTAGCAATCAGGGGGGGGGGGGGGGGGGGGGGGGGGGGGGGGGGGGGGGGGGGGGGGGGGG
>SOKR01000083.1 GCA_004375675.1 Dehalococcoidia bacterium | reverse complement strand
ACGAAGCCTTCGACGGCGGCGACAGCTGGTCGACCGCCTACGCCCTGGCTATGGCTATCAAGAAGATAGGCGAATACGACATCATCTTCTGCGGCCGCGAGGCTTCCGACTGGAACGCGGGACAGGTAGGCTCCGGCATCGCCGAGATACTGGGGCTACCCAGCGTCACCCTAGTCAAGAAGATAGAGCCCGCCGGCGGCAAGGCAAAGCTGGAACGGGTCACCGACGAAGGCTACGAGGTCATCGAGACCTCCCTGCCCTGCCTGATCACCGTCAGCAACGAAATCGGCGAGCCCCGCTACCCCACCATCAAGGGCATTATGGGCGCCAAGAAAAAGGAGCCTGTTGTCTGGAAGCCGGCCGACATCGGCGTCGAAGCCTCCCAGATAGGCGCTCAAGGCCGGCACGCCAAGCTGCAGAAATTGTTCCAGCCCGTCCGCGAAGGCAAGTGCGAGATGGTCGAGGGCGAAAACCCCGAAGAAGCCGGCGCCAACCTGGCGGCAAAACTGCGCGAAGTAAAGGTATTATAGGAGTATAGCGATGGCGGAAAATAAAGGCGTTCTCATTTTTTGTGAAACTAAAGAAGGCAAACTGGCGGCAATCGCCACCGAGCTTTTAGGCTGCGGCCGCAAACTGGCCGACGACTTGGGGCAGGAGCTAGCGGCGGTGCTGGTCGGCAGCGGCTTAGCTGAGCTGGCTAAAGAAGCCATCGCCTACGGCGCCGATAAGGTCTATGTCGTCGACGACCCCCAGCTCAAGGACTACCAGACCGATTCTTACCTCTCGGTTATGGAAAAGGTCGTTAGGCAGGCGGCACCCCAGATTCTGCTGATGGGGCAGACCTCCCTCGGGCGCGACCTGGCGCCCAGGCTGGCTTTCCGCTTCAATACGGCGGCTTCACTGGGCTGTCTGGAGCTGGCCATCGACCCCCAATCAAAACGGTTATTGCAGACCAAGCCCGTCTACGGCGGCAACGCCCAGGCTGTCTTCACCACCGACTCCTTCCCCCAGATAGCCACTGTCAGGGCAAAGGCAATGACGCCCCTGGAGCCCGACCCCTCCCGAAAAGGTGAGGTGGTTAAAATCGACGCCGCCCTCGACCCCTCAGCGATAAGGACCAGGGTGCTGGAGAAGGTGGCGGAAAAGGTGGAGGGCATAAAGCTGGAAGACGCCGAGGTCGTGGTCTGCGGCGGCAGGGGCATCGGCAACGCCGAGGGCTTCGCCCAGCTCGAAGAGCTGGCCAAGCTGCTCAAAGGCGCGGTAGGCGCCACCCGCCCGCCCTGCGACAATGAATGGGTGCCCTCGGGCGCGCAGATAGGGCTCACCGGCAAGATTGTAGCTCCCGAACTCTATATCGCCGTCGCCCTGTCCGGTTCCAGCCAGCACATGTCGGGCTGCTCCGGCTCCAAGACCATAGTCGCCATCAACAAAGACCCCGAAGCCAACATCTTCCGGGAAGCCCGCTTCGGGCTGGTCGGCGACTGGAAGAAGGCGCTCCCCACCTTCACCGAAAAGCTCAAAGAGCTGCTCGCCGGTTAAAAGCTGTTTGATATAAACCTGCGGCTCTGATATGATACGAAATAATTTAGCCAAGGGGGCAAAAAGATGAAAAAAAGACTGTTAGCTTTCGGCATCTTAATGGTGTGTTTAATGACCCTTCTCCCCTTAAGCCCCATTCTAGCTCAGGACGATGACGCCACCATTGAGCTTACCACTGACTACTACAGGCTGGAGATAGTCTCCGGGGCAAGCGTCGATTTCACCATTCAACTGGAATACACGGGCACCGAGGCGCGGGTCTTCGACCTGGTGGCTACCGGGCCCACGGACTGGTCAATCTTCATTACCCCCTTCTACCCCCGCGACAGGCAGATATTGGATATAAGAATGGAGCCACCGGCAGAGGGCGAAAGCTCCACGGTAGAGCAGATAGTCGTTACCGCCATCTCCCTCTCCTGGCTCACCCCCGAACTGGGCGAATACCCGATAACACTGGAGGCAACCTCGGGCGATATTCAGAGCTCCATCGAGCTCACGGCGGTGGTAACCTCCGTACCCGCCAGCTATACCCTCTACCTCACCACGTCTGACGGTGTTCTCAGCACCACGGCTCAAGCGGGCGAGGAAAACTACTTCACTATAGCCGTAGTCAACAGCGGCACCGGCGATATCGACAGTATCAGCCTCTCCACCAACAAACCGAGGGGGTGGGCGGTTGAGCTCTCCCCGACCAATATAGCTTCCGTGACAGCGGGCAATTTCCAGACCGTCGAGATGAACATCAAGCCGCCCCCCGACGCCATTGCTGGTGACTACGAAATTATCGTCAGGGCATCGGGCACGCAGGCCTCGGATAACGTGGAAATCAGGGTTACCGTAAAAACATCCTCCCTCTGGGGATGGGTGGGCATCGGCATCATAGTGCTGGTCATTGTTGGACTGCTCGTTATCTTCATGCGCTTCAGCCGACGGTAAATTATGGGCAAAAAGATTGTAGTTAAGACCGAGGACCTGACCAAGAAATACGACAAGGTCACCGTGGTCGACCGCCTCAACCTCGAGGTCGCCGAAAACGAGGTGTTCGGCCTGCTCGGCCCCAACGGCGCGGGCAAGACCACCACCATCCTTATGCTGCTGGGTCTGACCGAGCCGGCATCGGGCACCGCCAAGATTTTCGGCTTCGACTCCACCCGCCAACCGCTCAAGGTAAAGCGCCTGGCGGGCTACCTGCCGGAAAAGGTCGGCTTCTACGATACCCTCACCGCCCGGGAAAACCTCAGGTTCATCGCCGAGCTCAATAACATCGGCTACGCCGAGTCCGAGCCTCTCATTGAACAGGTAATGAAATCGGTGGGCTTGGGTGACGTGGGCGACAAGACGGTGAACAAGTTCTCCCGCGGTATGAAGCAGCGCTTAGGCATCGCCGACGTGCTGGTCAAAAAACCCAAGGTAGCCTTCCTCGACGAACCCACCGCCGGACTCGACCCCGAAGGCATCAACCAGATTATCGACCTTATAGGCAACCTGCCCAAGATGGGCACGACGGTGGTCTTTTCCTCCCACCGCCTCTACGAAGTGCAGCGGGTCTGCCACAGCATCGGCATACTCTCCAAGGGCAAAATGGTGGTCCAGGGTGCCCTCGACGAATTAGGCCGAGACGCCCTGGCCGAAGGCCGCTTCAGAATAGAGGTGGAAACCGCCGAGCCCAGCCCCCAATTGGTAAAGGTGATTAAAAATATTAAGGGGGTAAGAAAGGTAGAAGCCGAGGGCAATATGCTGCACATAACCACCGACGCCGACCTGCGGGCGGAGATTTCCAAGGCGGTGGTGGAAAGCGGCGTGGCGCTAATTCAGGTTAAAATCCAGGAATTCTCCCTGGACGATATCTATATGAAGTATTTCCACGAGGGTTGATTGAATAAATGCTGACTATCCTGCGCAAAGAACTGACTGACTACTTCACCAGCATGAGGTGTTTCATCCTCTTTCTGCTGGTCTTTATCGCCAGCGCCGTCGCCATCTATGCCGCCTACCAGGGCATCCGCGTGGCGTCCATCGACCCCGGCCCCGTTTTCATCAAACTCTTTACCACCGGCGAAGACTTACCTTCGTTAGTTGTATTCATTGCCCTGCTCGTGCCCATAATCGGCATCGCCCTGGGCTTCGACGCTATAAACGGCGAGCGCTCCAGCGGCACTTTAAACCGCATCCTCTCCCAGCCTGTTTATCGGGACAGCGTCATCAACGGCAAGTTCCTGGCGGGCCTAATCACCATGGCTATCATGATAGGGGCTATCATACTCATAGTCGGAGGCTACGGACTGAGGATGATCGGCGTGCCCCCCACCGCCGAAGAAATCATCAGGATATTTATCTACTTCATCTCGGCGGTTATCTACGGCGCTTTCTGGATGGGACTGGCCATACTCTTCTCGGTGCTCTTCCGCAGCCTGGCTGTTTCCCTGCTCTTCCCGATGGCCATCTGGATATTGCTCGGCATCCCCGCCTCCGTCTTCAACCCCTACATCAGCTTCTTCGTGCCCGCGGTAAGCAATTCCGTGAGCATGCAGTTGATGCTGGCGCGCCTTTCCCCCTATTTCCTCTTCGAAGAGGCGATGACGGTGCTCCTCGTCCCGGCCTGGCGGGGATATGGACTGTTAACCTCCACCACAACCAGCTCGATGCTGCCCAACCCCCTGTCTCTGGACCAGAGCCTGCTCATCGTCTGGCCCCAGTTCACGGCATTGATAGCCATAACCGCCGTCTGCTTCGCCATCAGCTACATTGTCTTTATGCGGCAGGAGATAAGGTCAACCTGATTACGAGCTCTTCTCTGCCTGGCGGGAGGCGATAATCTTCTCAGCGACGTGGGCGGGCACCTCTTCGTAGTGGCTGAAACTGGCTTTATAGCTGCCCCGCCCCTGGGTGATCGACTTCAGGTCGATGGAATAGCGCAAAATCTCGGCTTGCGGCACCTGGGCTTCGATAACGTTAACCCCACCCCCCGGATTCATCCCCTGCACTCGCGCCCGCTTGGTGTTCAGGTCGCCGATAATATCCCCCGTGTAGTCCTCAGGGATAGCGACTTCGATGTTCATTATCGGCTCGAGCAGGATGGGCTGCCCCTCGGCTAAGCCTTTTTTAAGCGCCCCCGCCCCGGCAATCTTAAAACATATCTCCGAGGAATCCACCGGGTGGAAGCTACCGTCATAGACCGTTGTCTTTATGTCAATTACCGGGTAGCGCGCCAGCACCCCCTCCTGGATAGCCTCGTTAACCCCCTTCTCCACGGCGGGGATATAGTTGCGGGGTATGGTGCCGCCGACAATCTTTTTGGCGAACTCGTGGCCGCTGCCGCGGGGCAAAGGCTCCAGCTCCAATAGGACGTGCCCGTACTGGCCGTGCCCCCCCGTCTGCTTCTTATGCTTATACTCGGCTTTAGCCCCGGTCGTAATCGTCTCTTTATAGGGGACCTTGGGCACTTCCAGCTTCACCCCCACCCCGAACTTGCGCTGCATCCGGCCGGCGGCGACCTCGAGCTGCGATTCGCCCATTCCCGATATAATCGTCTCGTTGGTGCCCGTCTCGCGGCGCACCTCGATGGTGGGGTCTTCCTCGGCGAGCCTAGTTAACGCCGCCCCCAGCTTATCCAGGTCGGCCTTGGTCTTGGGGTGGACCGCCAGGCTGAAAACCGGCTCGGGGAACTCGATAGGGGCAATCTTCAGCGGCTTCGCCTGCGTGCACAAGGTATCCCCGGTGCTGGTCGTGGTCAGCTTGGCCACCGCCCCCATATCCCCCACCCCGATTTGAGCCACCGGCTCCTGGTTCTTACCCCGAATCATAAACAACTGCCCGATGCGCTCGGCGCCTTTGCGGTTGGCGTTCCAGACCTGTGAGTTGCTGGCTATAGCGCCGTTATAGACGCGGAAATAGGTCAGCTTGCCCACATAGGGGTCGGCGCTGGTCTTAAAAACGAGAGCCGCCAGCGGGCTATCCGCGCTCGGCTCCGATGTCTGCTCCTTGGAACCGCCGACAGTCACTACCTTCCCCTCTTTAGCCGAGGGCAGGTAACCGTGTATGGCGTCCATCAGCATACCGATGCCGATATTCTTTACCGCCGAGCCGGTCAGGATGGGCACCACCTTGCCGGCCGCTATCGCCTGGCGCAGCCCCTCCCCGATCTCCTCCTGGCTCAGCTCCTGCCCCTCCAGGTACTTCTCGATGAGCTTGTCGTCGACCTCGGCCACCGCCTCAATCAGCTTCTCCCGAAAAGAGCCGGCCTGGGACTGAAGCGCCTCAGGCACCTCGGCCTCTTTGGCGTCGGTGCCGGTGTAGGCTTTCATCGTCAGCAGGTTGACTATGCCCTCGAAGCTGTTCTGGGCGCCGATGGGCAACTGCAACGGTAGGCATTTGGCGCCGAAGCGTCCTTGAATCTGCCCCATCACCTTGTTAAAGTCGGCGTTCTCCCGGTCCATCTTGTTGATAAAGATAAGCCGCGGCAACTCCGCTTGCTCGCAGTATCCCCAGACCTGCTCGGTGCCCACCTCCACCCCCGAAGCCGCGCAGACCATAATCACCGCCCCCTCGCTCACCCGCATCGCCGCCTTGACCTCGCCGACGAAGTCGGAATAGCCGGGGGTATCGATAAGGTTTAGCTTGGCTCCCTTCCACTCGCCGGGCAGCAGGGACAGGCTTATGCTTATCTGCCGCTTTAGCTCGTCGGGGTCGTAGTCCGAGGTGGTGCTGCCGTCTTCAACCCTGCCCAGCCGCTTGACGGCTCCGGCGCTAAACAGCATTGCCTCCGAGGCTGATGTCTTGCCCGCGCCGCTGTGAGAAAGCAAGACCACGTTTCTGATATTCTCCAGTCCGTATTGTTGCATCTGGTGTCACCTACTCTCTAAACTAACCCCCCTATTATAATCAGAGCCACTTCATAGAGCAAGTGGTTGTTGCCCACCCTCCCCAATTTTGTCTTTGCACCCCACCCCCCAGGTTGTTCAGACCCACACCAACCCACCCACAAAGGTCTTTTCCAGAGGGGGCATAGCCCCCTCTTCAACTCCCCCA
>SOKR01000161.1 GCA_004375675.1 Dehalococcoidia bacterium | reverse complement strand
TCAGGCGGCGGGTGGTGGGGTCCAGGGTGGCGAAGAGCTTGTCCTCGACAAAGACATCGGCGTGGCTGAGGGCATTGAGCAAGGTGCTCTTGCCGCCATTGGTGTAGCCGACCAGGGCGACCACGGGGATGCCGCTCTTGCGGCGCTGCTGGCGGTAAAGCTGGCGGTGCTTTCTGATATCGTCTATCTGAGCCTTGAGGCGGTGTATCTTGCGCTGGATAAGGCGCCTGTCTGTTTCCAGCTGGGTCTCACCGGGGCCACGCGTGCCGATACCGCCCCCCAGCCTTTCTAGGTGGCTCCACTGCCCGGCCAGGCGCGGTAAAAGATACTGGTGCTGCGCCAGCTCGACCTGAAGCTGCCCCTCGCGGGTGTGTGCCCGCCTTGAGAAGATATCCAGAATCAGGGCTACACGGTCGATGACCTTTACCTTGAGGGCTTCTTCCAGGTTGTGCTGCTGTAGCGGCGTCAGCTCGTCGTCGAAGATGGCTACGCTGTAGTTGAGGCTGTCTTTGAGCGCTATCAGCTCTTCCAGCTTGCCCTTGCCCATGTAATGCGTTTTGGTGGCCCGGGGCAGCCGCTGTATGAACTTGCCTACCACTGTAGCTCCGGCCGTGCCCGCTAGCTGAACCATCTCGTCGAGCGAGTCCTCCGCCGACCAGCGGTCAGCACCGCCTTTACCGGCTACAGCTACCAGGAACGCCCGCTCCGGTGACGGACGGGTAACGATTGTGGTTTTAATAGGCAAAACTCCTTAACATTATGTAAAGTCCACCCCCTGCCTTAGCTTTCTGCGGCTGTCGCGCCAGTTAGCAAGCCTGGACAGTCCTTTCACCAGCGCGGCGTCGGGGATGGTTAACGAGAGCCGTATGTAACCCTCGCCGTTCTTGCCGTAGCCCGTGCCCGGGGTGACCACCACCCCTACCCTCTCCAGCAGGTCGGTGGCGAACTCCAGCGAGCTATAGCCCTTGGGCACCTTAGCCCATATGTAGAGGCTTGCCTTGGGCGTCTGGGCTTTGAAGCCGATATTATTCAAGACCTCAATGACCAGGTCGCGGCGTCTCTGGTAGATGGCGTTATGCTTCTGAATGCAGTCCTGGGAGCCGCTCAGCGCCTCGATGGCGGCGTATTGAATAGCCTGGGGGACGCCCGAATCTATGTTGGTTTTAAGTTTCTTGAGGGCGTCTATCATGGCGGCGTTGCCCACTGCCATGCCTATCCGCCAGCCGGTCATATTATAGGTCTTGGATAGAGAGTGAAACTCCATGCCTACCTCTTTAGCCCCGTCTGCCTGCAGGAAGCTATCTGGTTTGTAGCCGTCGAAAGCGACCTCGGAATAGGGCCCGTCGTGGCAGATAGCCAGGTCATTACGCCTGGCGAACTCCACTGCTCTATTAAAGAAGTCGAGGTCGGCTACAGCGCCGGTGGGGTTGTTGGGGTAGTTGAGCCAGAGTAGTTTGGCGTTCTTCAGGATGTAGGCGGGCACGGCGTCAAAGTCGGGCAGGAAGTTGTTCTCTTCGGTGAGGGGCAGATAGTAAGGGGAGCCGCTGGCCAGCGTGGTGCTTATGGCGTAGGTGGGGTAAGATGGGTCGGGCACCAGGGCGACATCCCGGTAGTCGATAAAGCAGAAGGCGATGTGAAAAATGCCCTCCTTGGAGCCGATGAGAGGCAAAACCTCTTTATCCGGGTCGAGGTCGACACCAAAGCGCTTCTGGTACCAGGCAGCTATCGCCTGGCGCAGTTCGGGCAAGCCCTCGGTTTCGGGGTAGCGGTGGTTAGCCGAGTCTTTGGCGGCCTTGCACAGCTTGTCGATTATGGGGGGTGGGGTGGGGATATCGGGGTCGCCGAT
>SOKR01000040.1 GCA_004375675.1 Dehalococcoidia bacterium | reverse complement strand
TCGGCGATGGTGGCTAACCTCATCGACGCTGACCTGCTGCTGATTCTTACCGATATCGGGGGCTTATATACCGCCGACCCCAACCGCCACCCCGACGCCAGGCTCATCCCTGAGGTAAAAACGATAGACGCCGAAATCGAGCGCCTGGCGGCGGATACCCCCAGCCAGATTGGCACCGGCGGTATGACGGCCAAGGTGGAAGCGGCTAAGCTGGCTACTTCTTCAGGGGTAACGGTGGTTATCGCCGACGGCAGGGAGCCCGACGTTATCTTAAGGCTGGTGGGGGGCGAGGCTATCGGCACCCGCTTCCTGTCCGTGACCGACCGCCTGGAGAGCCGCCAGCGCTGGATGCTCAGTGGCCTTTCCACCAAGGGCAAGCTGGTGGTGGATTCGGGGGCGGTGCTGGCGCTGAAAGACCAGAAGCGGAGCCTGCTGGCGGCGGGCATAAAAGATGTCGAAGGCAAGTTCAAGCGCGGCGACATCGTCAACATCTGCGACGCCGAGGGCTGTCGGATGGCTTGCGGCATCACCAACTATAGCTCGAAGGACATCGCTGTTATCAAAGGCGCTCACTCGGAGAAGATTGCCACCCTTCTCGGCTACGATTACGGCTCAGAGGTGGTGCACCGTAATAACCTGGTAGTGGTCTAGAAATGGCAGTAGTTTAGAGACATATGCCTAAAGTATGCATGGGGAAAATCCATTTTCCCGGAGATAAACAGGACGCCGTCGGAGTTAAATATCGCTTTTATGTTGAATCGCCAGCGGGCTGGCGGGGGGAGTTCACCCCCCAGAACCATCGGCACTTTAGCGACGGCGACGGCTATATAATCGAACTGGAAGACGGGCGCAAGGGCGATTGCTATATCCGTAAGATGGTCAATCGGGTGATTGCCACCGTGCCGCCGGTATACAGCTACTATTTCCGGGGCAGCGGGCGGCTCAGCGGACCAACGGAATAGGGGGCAAAAAATGACATCAGCAAAGGCAGAACTGGAAGAAAAGGCTAAGGCGGCTAAGGCGGCTTCGCGCCGTATGGCTTACCTCTCAGCTGAAATCAAGAACAAAGCTTTACATAACATTTCAGCCGACATCCTGGCCAAACAAAAAGAAATACTGGCGGCAAACCAACTCGACTACAAAGAGGCTCAAGCCTCGGGGATGAACGCCGCCATGCTCGACCGGCTCATGCTTGATACCGGCCGCCTTCAGGCCATAGAAAGCGATGTGCTGGCGGTGGCGGCGCTGCCCGACCCGGTGGGCGAGGTATTCGAGATGCGCACCCTGCCCAACGGCTTACAGCTGGGCAAGAGGCGGGTGCCGCTGGGGGTCATCGGCGCCATCTACGAGAGCCGCCCCAACGTTACCATAGATATCTCCGTCCTGTGCCTCAAGTCGGGCAACGCTATTATCCTGAGGGGGGGCAGGGAAGCCGTCCACTCCAACAGCGCTCTGGCCAGGGTCGTCCAGGATGCGGCGACGCGCGCCGGCGTCCCCGACGGCGCCGTGCAGTTAATTGAAAATACCGACCGGGCGCTGGTCGGCGATATGCTCCAGATGCGCCAGTATATCGACCTGATGATCCCGCGGGGTGGGGCCGGCCTGATAAAGCTGGTCAAAGAGAACGCCGCCATGGCGGTGGTGGCGGGGGGTATCGGCGTCTGCCACACCTATGTCGACAAGAGCGCCGATATAGATAAAGCGGTGGCGATTGTCTTTAACGCCAAGGTGCAACGCCCCACCGTCTGCAACGCACTGGATACCGTTCTGGTCCACACCGATATCGCCCCAAAGTATCTACCCCTGGCGGCGGCGGAGCTGGCTAAAGCCGGCGTGGAGATGCACTGCGATAAGCGGGCGATGGCTATCCTTAAA
>SOKR01000163.1 GCA_004375675.1 Dehalococcoidia bacterium | reverse complement strand
GAGAAGGTGGCGGATAAGGTATTTGTTGAGCTTGCCCCGAGGTATGCCGAGCGCCTGGGCGGCTATACCCGCATCACTAAGATTGGCCCCCGGTTGGGCGACGGGGCACCGATGGTGCAACTGGAGCTGGTCGAGTAGGGAGGTTTATGAACTTGGCCGAGACCACCAAGATTTTATTAGTTATGGAATACGACGGCAGCTGTTACCACGGCTTCCAGTGGCAGGACGGCTTGCCCTCTATCCAGGGGGAGGTCGAAAAAGCGCTGACCAAGCTTACCGGGGAGAGGCGGCGGGTGATGAGCGCCAGCCGTACCGACGCCGGCGTCCACGCCAAAGGGCAGGTGGTCAGCTTCCGGACGGGGTCGGCGCTTTCGACGGATAACTTTGTCGGGGGCTTAAACTACTATCTGCCCAACGATATCGCCGTCAGGGCGGCTTATAGAATGAACGATGACTTTAACGTCCGGCGGGAAGCCATCAGCCGGGAATACAGTTACTATATCCTGAACCGCCCCACCCGCTCCCCGATACGGGAAGGCTTTAGCTACCTGGTGGCGGGCAAGCTGGATATAGAAGCCATGAACCAGGCCTGCCTGGAACTGGTCGGTGAGCACGACTTCGCTTCTTTTGCCGGCCGCAACGGGGCTACCGTCAAAAGCACGGTGAGGCACGTCTTCCGCGCCGTGGTGGAGAGAGAGGGAGATTTGGTCATCTTTAACATATCGGCCAGCTCCTTCCTGCTGCACCAGGTGCGCAATACGATAGGGGCGCTCATCAGGGTTGGTCTGGGCAAGATGACCCTCGATGAATTTAATAGTATACTTGAAGCCAGGGAGCCGGCGCTGGCGGGACCGACCGCCCCGGCTTGCGGGCTGTGTCTTAACCGGGTGAATTACCCCGGTCCTTTGGAGAATTTTGATGAAGACCTATAGTACCAAAGCTTCTGATATCGAGCGCCAGTGGCACGTGCTCGACGCCTCGGACAAGATTCTGGGCAAGCTGGCCACCGAGGCGGCTAAGTTGCTCATGGGCAAGCACAAGCCGATCTTCACTCGTCACCTGGATACGGGCGATTTCGTCGTTATTATCAACGCCAAGAAGGTCCGCGTTACCGGCAAGAAAGCGGAGCAGAAGCTATATCACAGCCATTCCGGATACCCCGGGGGGCTTAAAACCATCAATCTGGAGAGGTTGATGGCGACCAATCCTACCCGGGTGATTGAACATGCCGTCAAGGGCATGCTGCCCCACAACCGTCTGGGGGCGAAAATGCTGAAAAAACTCAAGGTCTATGCCGGCGAGGAGCACCCTCACCTGGCTCAGACCGGAGCTAGCTCGAAGGGGGATTAGAGAAGAGTGGTTCAGACCGAGAAGAAACAGAGCTATTTTTACGGAACGGGACGGCGCAAGACGTCTATTGCCCGCGTAAGGCTGGTGCCGGGCACCGGTGAGATTATCATCAACGGCATCCCCTATGAGCAACTGTTTGTTCGCGCCGAGCACCGCCGCATAATAACCAAGCCGCTGCTGGTTACCGAGAGCCTGGGCAAGTATAATACCGTGGTCAAGGTGACGGGGGGTGGCATAACGGGGCAGAGCGGCGCCATCTCTCACGGTATTGCTCGCGCCCTGATAAAAGCCGACGAGAGCTTTAAGCCGGTATTGCGCCAGAACGGGCTGCTCACCAGAGACCCCCGGGTCAAAGAGAGGAAAAAGCCCGGGCTCAGGCGGGCGCGCAAGGCGCCTCAATACACCAAGCGCTAAAACCGTCCCCACAAAATTCCCTTGACGCCTAAAGTTACGGCGGGTATAATCCCTTTGTGTCTTGATGCCGAAGTGGCGGAATGGCAGACGCGCTACGTTCAGGGCGTAGTGTCCG
>SOKR01000101.1 GCA_004375675.1 Dehalococcoidia bacterium | reverse complement strand
ACCAAAGCCGAAGCTAAAGAGAAAGCCAAGGAAGAGACCAAAGCCGAAGCCAAGGAAAAGGCTAAAAAAGAAGAAGCTAAAGAAGAAACCAAAGAAGAAGTTAAGGAAGAAGCCGAGGAAGAGAGCTCGGCGTAGACTGCTATGATTCAATCCTATACCAGAATGAAAGCGGCTGATAACACTGGTGCCAAGGAGATTATGTGCATCACCGTCCTGGGCGGCACCAGGCGGAAATACGCCCGCGTGGGCGATGTTATCGTGGCCTCGGTAAAGAAGGCGACGCCGAGAGGGGTGGTCAAGAAGGGGGAGGTGGTTAGGGCGGTGATTGTTCGCTGTGCCCAGCCCTGTCGGCGCTCTGACGGCTCTTACATCAGGTTCGACGAGAACGCCGCCGTCATTCTAACCGATAAAAACAACCCGAAAGGGACGAGGATATTCGGACCGGTAGCCAGGGAGCTGAGAGATAAGGATTTCACCAAGATTATCTCGCTGGCGCCCGAGGTCCTCTAGAGGCATAATGAATATCAGAAAGAACGATACCGTGCTGGTTATCGCCGGTAAGGACAGGGGGAAAAGGGGCCGAGTGCGCTTTGCCTACCCCAAGAAGGAACGGCTGCTGGTAGAGGGTATCAACTTTATCAAGAAGCATAGCCGGGCCCGGGGGGCCGTCAGGCAGGCGGGTATAATCGAGCGCGAGGCGCCGATTCACATCTCGAACGTTATGCTGATATGTGGTAAGTGCAACAAGCCGGCCCGGGTCGGGGCGCGCTTTTTAGCCGATGGCCGCAAGGTCCGCTTTTGCCGGTCCTGCGGGGAGGTGGTTGATTAGATGTCGGCGCTTAAAGAAAAATACAAGACCGAGGTCGTGCCCGGCCTGATGGAGAGTTTCGGTTATAAGAACGTGATGCGGGTACCGCGCCTGGAGAAGGTGGTGCTTAATATCGGCCTGGGCGAGGCGATACAGGACGCCAAGGCGCTGGAGTCGGCGGAGAAGGATTTATCGGCTATTACGGGGCAACACCCGATTACCATCCGCGCCAAGAAGTCCATCGCCGCCTTCAAGCTGAGAGAGGGAATGACCATCGGGATGAAGGTGACCCTGCGCGGGGAGCGCATGTATCACTTTTTTGATAAGCTGGTAAATGTCACCCTGCCCCGAACGCGTGAGTTTTACGGGGTTTCCCGCGATTCCTTCGACGGGAGGGGAAACTATACCCTGGGGATAAAAGAGCAGGTCGTCTTCCCCGAAATCGATTACGATAAGATAGAAAAGGTACGGGGGCTGGAGGTGTCTATCGGCACCACGGCTAAGAGCGACGACGAAGGCAGGCAACTGCTGGAGTTGTTAGGCATGCCCTTTGAACGGGACTAAAACGGAGTAGGAATGGCGAAGAAGTCAAAAATCGAAAAATCAAAGCGAGCGCCCAAATACAAGGTGCAGCAGCCTAACCGCTGTCTGCTCTGCGGGCGACCTAGAGCCTATATGCGCAAGTTTGGCTTATGCCGAATTTGTTTTAGAAAGTTAGCTCTGGCCGGGCAGATTCCCGGAGTAAGAAAATCAAGCTGGTGAAGCGGATATGACTATCTCTGACCCAATAGCCGATATGTTGACCAGGTTACGCAACGCCATTATGGCGCGGCATGATTCCGTGCTGGTGCCGACTTCAAGAATGAAGCTGGCTATCGCCCGCATCCTCAAGAAGGAGGGCTTTATCGCCGACTACGAGGTGTTGAAGAGCAAGCCGCAACGGACCATACGAATCCACCTCAGGTACGACGATAAGAACGAGCCTATCCTTTCCGGACTGGAACGGGTGAGCAAACCCGGCCTGAGGGTTTATGTGGGGCGGGACGAGATTGCCCGTGTTCACGGCGGGCTGGGTATCGCTATTATCTCTACCTCCCAGGGCGTAATGACCGGGCAGCAAGCCTGGCACAAAAGAATCGGTGGTGAACTGCTATGCCACGTATGGTAAAAATCAGGGGTGATATCAATGTCTAGAGTAGGGTTGATGCCGATAGACGTGCCCGATACGGTCACGGTGAGCATCGAAAAAGACATGGTCAAGGTGAGCGGCCCCAAGGGGGAGCTTAGCCGCCGCTTTAACCCCGATATGAATATTAAGCTGGAGAATAATGTGCTCACGGTGTCGCGACCCAGCGACAGCAAAGAGCACCGCTCCCTGCACGGGCTGACGCGCAGCCTGCTGGCTAACATGGTGCAGGGCGTAACCGATGGCTTTGAGAAGCACCTCGATATCGTCGGGGTGGGCTACCGGGCGGAAAAGACCGGGGATAACCTGACGCTTCGCATCGGCTATTCCCACACGGTGGAGGTAACCCCCTTAACCGGCCTGACGCTGGATGTGGAGGGGGGCAATCACATCAAGGTCAGCGGCATAGATAAAGAAGTTGTCGGCGAGATGGCCGCCGAGATTCGCGCCATCCGCCCGCCCGACCCCTATAAGGGCAAGGGCATTAGATATACCGGCGAGATTGTCCGCCTTAAGGCGGGCAAGGCGGGTAAGGCTATAGGTCAGAAGATATAATGGTTAAAGGCGGAGTAAGGGCAGCACGTAAAAGAAGGCACGCCCGGGTCAGGGCTAAGCTGAAGGGCACCACTGATAGCCCCCGGCTCTGCGTTTTTCGCAGCCTGAACCATATTTACGCCCAGGTTATCGATGACGAGCAGGGGCATACGCTGGTGACGGCTTCGACCCTGGACCAGGAGATAAAGGCTGGGGTGAACGGCAAGGCCAAGTCGGCCAGGGCGGGGCTGGTTGGTGCCCTGGTGGCTAAGCGTGCCCTGGATAAAGGTATAAAACAGGTCGTTTTCGACCGTGGCGGATACAAGTATCACGGCCGGGTTAAAGCCCTGGCTGAGGCGGCCCGGCAGGCCGGACTCAAGTTTTAGTCAAAGACTCTTTGAGGGGGTAGTTTTAGCTAAAGTGAAAGGACCTATAAGCAGGATAGACCCGATGGAACTGACGCTGACCGATAAGCTGATCTATATCAACCGCGTGACCAAAGTGGTGAAGGGGGGCAAGCGCCTCAGCTTCAGCGCCCTGGCGGTGACCGGCGACGGTAATGGCCACGTGGGCATTGGCGTGGGCAAGGCTAACACCGTGCCCGAAGCCATCAACAAGGCGAACTCTATCGCCCGCAAGAACCTGCTCAAGGTGCCCTTGGCCGGCACCACTATCCCTTACGAGATAACGGTTAAGTTCAGCGCCGCCAAGGTCTTGCTAAAGCCCGCCGCCCCGGGCACGGGTATTATTGCCGGGGGCAGCGTCCGGGCGGTGGTGGAAGCGGCCGGCATCAAGGATATTCTGACCAAGTCCTTGGGCAGTCCCAATCGCATTAACACGGCTAAGGCAGCTATACTTGGCCTCAGCCAACTCAAAATTCCCGAAGAGGAACTCGCCCGACGGCATGCCGGTGTTGAGGCCGGAGAGGAAAAGAGGGAGGTCGTCGGTGGCTAAGCTGAGGGTAACCCTGATTAAGAGCGGCATCGGCTATGCCCAGGACCAGAAGAAAACGCTGAAGGCCCTGGGGCTTAACCGCTTAAATAAGAGCGTTTTGCATAATGATAACTCCTCAATCCGCGGTATGCTCGATAAAGTGAGGCACCTGATCAGGGTGGAGGAAGAAAACTGATGTTACAGGATAAACTTTCCCCTGCCCCTGGCTCCAAGCGAGACAGGAAGAGAGTGGGCCGAGGGGATGGCAGCGGCAGAGGCACCTATTCGGGGCGGGGCTCTAAAGGACAGAAATCCCGCGCCGGCTATAAGATGCGCCCTGGCTTTGAGGGGGGGCAGTTGCCCTTAATCCAGCGCCTGCCGCGCAAGCGCGGGTTCACTAATCCCTTCAAGACGGAGTACAGCCTGGTCAGGCTGGATAAGCTCAGCGTCTTCGAGCCGGACAGCGAGGTGACGCCGGAGAAGCTGGTCGCCGCGGGGATAGTAAAGTCACTGCGGCACCCGATTAAGATTCTGGCCGGCGGCGAGCTTAAGCACGCCCTGGTGGTGAAGGCCAACAAGTTTTCGGCGGCGGCTAAAGCCAAGATAGAGGCCGCCGGCGGTAAAGCGGAGGAGGTGGGCAGTGGCCCAGAAGCAAAGTAGTAGACCGCGACTGCTGCAGGCCATGATTGACGCCTTCAGTCTGCCCGATTTGAGGCGAAAGATTCTCATTACCATCGGCATCCTGATAATCTTCCGCTTCGTGGCTCACGTGCCTCTGCCCGGGGTAGACCTCGACGCCCTGAAAGAGCTGTTCGACCAGAATGCCTTGCTGGGCATGCTCGATATGTTCAGCGGCGGCGCCATGAGGCGCTTAAGCGTGGCGGCGATGGGGGTTTACCCCTATATCACGGCCTCCATCGTTATGACGCTGCTGGTGCCCATCATCCCCAAGCTGAGGGCTATCTCTCAGGAAGGGGAGTCGGGCCGAAACAGGATTAACCGTATTACCCACTGGCTGACCGTTCCCCTGGCCGGTCTTTCCGGATACGGGCAGCTGGTTTACCTACAGCACGAGGGCGTTGTCGGCAGCGCCGCCATCCTGCCCATGATGGCCATGGTGATGTCGCTGATAGCCGGCACCATGTTCCTGGTCTGGCTCGGCGAGCGTATTACCGAACACGGAATCGGCAATGGGATATCCATAATCATTTTTGCCGGCATTGTCGCCGGCTTGCCGGAAATGATTAGTAGTGGTTTTCTGACGGCAACAACCGGCTTCCCCTGGGGCTTGGTATTCTATATTATCATCGCCCTAGCCACCACCGTTTTTATCGTCTATTTTATCGAAGCCCACCGCCGCGTCCCCGTCCAGTATTCCCGGAGCGTGTTTCGCGGCGGGCGTATGTACCGGCAGGCGGGCTCTACGCATATACCGCTGCGGGTAAACACCGCCGGCATGATACCCCTTATCTTCGCCATGTCGCTGGTTATCTTCCCCGGCGTGGTTGCCAGCTACTTCGCCAGCCCGGTGGGAGCCGACCCTAACTTCGCCAACTTTATCGTCGACCTGTTTAATCCCAACGCGGCGCTACCGCTGGGCTTATTCTACTGGGGGCTGTATTTCCTGCTCGCCGTCGGCTTTGCCTTCTTTTATACCATGGTCATTTTTGAGCAGCAGGATTTGCCAGGCACACTGCAGCGGCAGGGGGGATTTGTCCCCGGGATTAGACCGGGACCGCATACTAAAGAATATCTGGACGGGGTGATAAAGCGTATTACCTGGGGTGGGGCTCTGTTCCTGGGTGCAGTGGCGGTGATACCCTTTCTCGCTCGCGAGATCACCGACGTTCAGGTAATCCAGTTATCCAGTATGGGTATGCTTATCGTTGTCGGCGTGATTCTGGATACCATGAAGCAGATGGAGGCGCAACTGGTGATGCGGCGCTATGAGGGCTTCATTAAATAGGGTGCATGGTGTATATTGTCTTTTTGGGAGCTCCCGGCGCAGGCAAGGGAACACAAGCCGCCAGTATGGCGCGGAAGTTAAAGCTGGCACATATCGCTACCGGCGACCTGTTTCGGCAGGCGCTGGAGCGGGGGACCGAGCTGGGGTTGAAGGCGAAGTCCTATATGGAGAAAGGGGTGCTGGTTCCCGACCAGATAACGATAGATATGGTTCTGGAGCGGATTTCGGCTCCGGATAGTGGGGGAGGGGCGGTCTTCGACGGCTTTCCCCGCAATCTGAAGCAGGCAGAAGCTCTGGGTGAAGCCCTGGCTCGTCAGGGCAAGGCTATAGATAAGGCGGTGTACATTAAGGTGTCGGAGGAGGAGCTTTTAGAACGTCTGAGCGGGCGTCGGGTCTGCCGACAGTGCCAGGCGCCATGCCATATGAGCGATTCCCCTCCCCGGGTGGAGGGGCGGTGCGACAGGTGCGGCGGCGAGCTCTCCCAGCGCCCCGCCGCTACCGAGGTGAGCATCAAGAAGCGGTTGGAGGTCTACTCGGATGAGACCGCTCCGCTTATCGACTATTACCGCCGGGCCGGCAAGCTGCTGGAGGTAGCTGGCGAGGGGGGTGTGGAGGTGGTGGGGAATAGAATAGTTGCCGCCCTGGGTGGAGAACGTTTATAGTTAAATGAGTATAATTATTAAATCGGAGCGAGAGATTGCTCTGATGCGCCAGGCGGGGAGGATTGTCGGCACGGTGCTGGACACCTTGAGCCGAAGGGTGAAACCAGGTATGAAAACAAAAGAACTGGATTTAATTGCCGCTGAGGCGGTTGAAAAGCTGGGGGCTAAACCCTCGTTTAAGGGATATCGGGGGTTCCCGGCCAATCTCTGCGTCTCGGTCAATGACGAAGTGGTGCACGGTATACCCGGCGAGCGCGTTTTGCGAGAAGGTGATATAGTATCCTTGGACTTCGGCGCCATTTATAGGGGTTTTCACGGCGACGGCGCTGTTACCGTGGGGGTGGGTGAGATAGACTCGAAGGCTAAGGAGCTTATGGAAACTACCAAGGGGGCTCTGAAAGCGGGTATTGCCGCCGCCCATGCCGGAGCCAGGCTGGGCGATATCTCAGCGGCTATCCAGAGCTGTGCTGAGGGGAGGGGCTTTTCGGTAGTGCGCGAGTATACCGGGCACGGTATCGGGCGCGGGATGCACGAAGAGCCGCAGGTACCCAACTTCGGGGTGGCGGGGACGGGGCCGGTGCTAAAGAAGGGCATGACGATTGCCCTGGAGCCGATGGTTAATCTGGGCGACTGGCATACCCGGCTCGGCGGCGACCAATGGACGGTGCTGACCGCCGACGGCAGCCTTTCCGCCCACTTTGAACATACTATTGCTATTGCTGGCGATGAAGCCGAGGTGCTTACC
>SOKR01000082.1 GCA_004375675.1 Dehalococcoidia bacterium | reverse complement strand
AAACCTGCGCAACCTGCCCCGAATCATGGGCGGTGAACTCGACGAGCTCATCGACGCCCTAACCACCAGCGAGCAGGCAAAAGAGCTGGAGAGGCAACTGGCGTGAAGCTCGCCGAAGCCCTCAACCGCAGCCGGGCTATCCTTGCCCAGAATGCCATCGAAGACGCCCCCCTGGAAGCCGAGCTACTGCTCAGGCACGTCTTAAACATAAATCGCACTCAGCTATACCTTGACCTCGAACATGAACTAAGCCCCCAGGACGAAAAAACCTTCCGGGCATTAGTCGAACGCCGTTTAGGCGGCGAACCTACCGCTTATATAACCAGACACCGCGAATTCTACGGGCTCGACTTCTATGTAAACCCCCACACCCTTATCCCCCGCCCCGAAAGCGAACTGCTCGTGGAAACAGCTCTAAGGTTAGCGCAAGACCGTCCCTCGACCATCGCCGATATCGGCACGGGCTGCGGCGCGATTGCCGTAAGCCTGGCGCTGGAACTGCCGGGGGCTAAAATCTACGCCATTGATATCTCCGCCGCCGCCCTTGAGGTGGCCGCTATCAACTGTCAGCGACACAGCGTAGCCGATAGAGTTAGTCTATTACAGGGCGATATGCTCAAGCCTGTAGCGGAGCCAATCGACCTTATAATCGCCAACCTCCCCTATGTCAGAGAATCAGAGTTAACCCCTAATAATTTCGAGCCATTGATTGCCCTCGACGGCGGCGCCGGGGGAACGGAAAGCATTGCCAGGCTCTGCCGCCAGGCCCGGAGCAAACTTGCCGAAGGCGGCTCGATGCTGCTGGAGATAGGCCAGGGGCAAAGCGAGGCAATAACCGGCCTGCTTGATAGCCTCTTCCCCGATGGCGCTATAGAGATCCTGGCCGATTTAAGCGGCATCGAGCGGGTGATATCCTTGAGTCTTAGTGAGATAAAGGTGGCACGATAGTGGCCGCCGCCCCGGTCTCGGCAATCCTGCTGGCGGCGGGCAAGTCCAGCCGCATGGGCAAACTCAAGCAATTGATGCCCCTGGGCGAAAGCACCATGCTGGAGCAAACCCTGGATAACCTCCTCGGCTCAAAAGCAGCCGAGGTCATCGTGGTGCTGGGCTACAAAGCCGAAGAGGTAATGAAGAGATTATCAGGCAAGCCCATCAAGGTAGTGGTAAACCCGCTCTACCGAAAGGGTATGAGCACCTCCATCGCCGCCGGGCTGAAATTCGTCGATAGCCAGTCGCAGGCGGTCATGCTCACCCTCGCCGACCAGCCCTATGTCGATAGCCCCACCATCAACCGGTTGATTGACGCTTTCAGTAGTGATAAAAAGGGCATCGTTATCCCCACCCACCAGGGCCAGAGGGGCCACCCCCTCATCTTCGCCAAAAAATACCAGGCGCAGCTATACGACTTAAGTGGCGACATCGGCGGCAGGGAGATAATCAAGCAACACCCCGAAGACGTCCTCGAGGTCCCCGTTGACTGCGAGGGCATTGTCATCGACATCGACACACCCCCCACCTCGCCTTGACACTTATTAAGCCCCGATGCTAAATTATTTAGTTGGACTTTTCAAGCCCTTGACAAGCAGGAGGAATAGAGCTTTATGAACATGATTGTCTGCATCAAGCAAGTAATCGACCCCGAAGCGCCCCCCGCCAGCTTCAAGATTGACACCGCCGGCAACAAGGTGATGCCACCCCAGGGGGTATCGCCCGTAATCGACCCCTACGCCGAATACGGCGTCGAGGCGGCGCTCAAGATTAAGGACGCCCAGGGCGGCAAGGTCACCGCCGTCAGCCTGGGCACCAACCAGCTCCGGGACATCGTCAAAAAACCGCTGGCGATGGGGGCTGACGAGTTGATTTTATTAGAGGACGAAGCCTTCGACGGCGGCGACAGCTGGTCGACCGCCTACGCCCTGGCTATGGC
>SOKR01000056.1 GCA_004375675.1 Dehalococcoidia bacterium | reverse complement strand
CTGCCCATAGCTACTTATTCCAGATATCCAGGCTCAGGTATTTCCACCCCGCATCCGCCAGCACCGCCACGATATTACCTTCGCCTATCTCACTGGCCGTCTTAATGGCCTGATAAACCACCGCCCCCGAAGATAGGCCGGTAAAGATGCCTTCCTGCTGCAGCATCTGGCTGGTAGCCTCCGCCGCCTGCTGGCTGGTAACCCTCGTCTTCTCGGTGATAAGGGACTGGTCCCAGAAAGGCGGCAATGCCTCTCCCAGGCATTTTAAGCCCTGGATTTCATCGCCCGGTGGCGGCTCTAAGCCGATGACCTTGATATTGGGGTATTTCTCTCTTAGCCGCTGGGCGATGCCGATAATAGTGCCCCCGGTGCCGAGACCGGCAACGAGAACATCGATTCTGTCGTAGGGGAAATCGTCTAGTATCTCGACGGCGGTGGTCTCGTAGTGAGCCAGTGGGTTGGCCGGATTGGAAAACTGGTCGGGCATAAAGTATTTCTTGTCTTTAGCCGCCATTTCCCTTGCCTTGCTAATCGCCGCCCCCATCCCCAGTGCCCCATCGGTCAGTATAAGCTCGGCGCCGTTAATCTTGAGCAGCTGCCGCCTTTCCATACTCATGTTGTCGGGCATGACGATGGTAACCTTGTAGCCCTTCTGCCGCCCCAGCCAGGCCAGTGCGATGCCGGTATTACCGCTGGTGGCTTCGACGATAGTCTTATCCCTGGTCAGCTCACCGCTCTGCTCCGCCTTTTCTATCATGTACTTGGCCACGCGGTCCTTGATACTGGCGCTACCGCCCGGGTTCTGCCCTTCCAGCTTGACCAGGATTTTTACCTTTTTGGTGGGGCTCGTCCTTTGCAGTTCGATGAGTGGGGTGTGTCCCAGAGCGTCGACGATATTTTTAAAATACATCATTCTATCCTTTAATTACTCCTATAGGTCTAGTTTTCGCTACCTTGAGCGAGATACCCGCCTGATGAGTTATTTCAACCACCTCGCTTACGTCTTTATAAGCCTGCGGCGCTTCCTCGGCCAGCGAAGCCATGCTCCCCGCCTTGACCGTGATACCCTTTGCCGCCAGCGAGCGGGCGACATCAGCCCCTTTAAGGCTGCGCTTGGCGGCTCCGCGCGACTTTAGCCGGCCCGCGCCGTGGCAGGTGGAGCCGAAGGTCTCGGCCATAGCCGCCTCGGTGCCCAGGGCGACAAAGGAGTAACGCCCCATATCCCCGGGAATGAGCACCGGCTGGCCTATTCCCCGATAGACTTCGGGAATATCGGGGTGTCCGGCGGGAAAAGCGCGGGTCGCCCCCTTGCGGTGGACGCAAAGCTTCTCCGTCTTGCCATCGATATCGTAGTTCTCTATCTTGGCGATGTTGTGGCAGACATCGTAGATCTGCCTCATCCCCAATTCCGCCTGGCTCTTATTAAAGACTTTGGCGAAAGACTCCCGCGCCCAGTGCAGGATAAACTGGCGGTTAGTCCAGGCGTAGTTAGCCGCAGATGCCATCGCCGCCAGGTAGTCCTTGCCCTCCGGCGAATCCACCGGCGCACAGGCAAGCTGGCGGTCGGGCAGGTTGATGCCGTACTTTTTCACCGCCTGCCCCAATAGTTCCACATAGTCGGAGCATATCTGGTGGCCGAAGCCGCGGGAGCCGGTGTGTATCAGGAGGAGCACCTGCCCCAAATCCTCAATGCCCATCACCCTGGCGGCATCGCGGTCGTAAAGCTCATCCACCACCGCCACCTCCAGAAAGTGGTTGCCCGAGCCCAGCGTCCCCAGTTGCGGCAGCCCCCGCTTCTTAGCCTTAGCGCTGACCTTGTCGGCTCTGGCTCCCTTCATGCAGCCCGACTCCTCGGTGGCGACAATATCCTCGGGCAGGCCGTAGCCCCGTTCCACCGCCCAGCGGCTGCCCATCACCATGACCTCGTCCAGCTCCTTCCCGCTGGCTCTTATCTTACCCTCCGAGCCCAACCCGGAAGGGATGTTGCAGAAAAGCTCGTTAACCAGCGGCTCTATCCTGGTTCTTACCTCCTCCTCGGTAAGATTAGTCCGCACCAGCCTGACGCCGCAGTTAATATCGAAACCGACGCCCCCCGGCGATACCACCCCGTCTTTAACGCGGGTCGCCGCCACCCCGCCGATGGGGAAGCCGTAGCCCCAGTGAATATCGGGCATCGCCAGCGAGTAGCGGACAATGCCGGGCAGAAAAGCCACGTTGGCTACCTGCTCAAACGCGTGCTCCTCAAAGATGTGGTCGAGCATGGACTCGCTGGAAAAGATGAGACCGGGCACCGACATGCCCTCCTTATAGCTGGTCGGTATCTCCCAGCGATAGTCGTCTATCTTTTTGACTATTTCTTTCCAGCGTGAAGTCACTGGCTCGCTCCTAAATATCGAATATCACCTGTAGCCGATAGCCGTTATTCTTTTCGATTTTGAGCATGTGGTAGGTGGCGGCTTTTACCCCCGTCTTAAGCTCGTGTTTGGTGTTATCCGCCTTTTCGCCATAGCCCCTGGCTTTGAGATGGGTATCATTCAGCTCGATAATTTCAAAGCGCTTGAAGAGGATGCCCTCGGCGTCGAAGTAGTAGACCAGCTCGTTGAGCCAGTCCACCAGCAGGCTCTCCTCGTCGGCAGCGGTTAAATCTATATCGCGGTGCAGCGCCTCATCCACGTCGCCGAGGTTGGTTATCAGGCTGAATAAGCCCTTAGCCGCGTTGGCGAACGCCTGCTTGAGGTCGACGCCGTAGGCGATAATGCCAACGTCGGCGGTATGGTCTAAAATTTCGAATTCTTTCGTCATCGTCATTTGAGAAGTAAATTATAGCATAATAGTCTGGGGCTATAAACACGACCCTTTGAGCCTTTGTCAGCTATCTAGTATAATACTGGTATAATAGATGCAGGTGATTATGAACTTAGAGAACGAAGGCGACCATATCAAGAGTGCCCGCGAGATAGCCATGGAAAAAGTGGCCGAGATGGGCGAGGTAACCGAAGAAGAGCGCCTGAGGTGGAAGTATGTCCCCGAGGGAGAAAAGCTGGCGGCCAAATACATGAAGAAAGACATCAACCTGGCCGCCGAGCTGGGTAAATACGACGAGAAAGTAGTCGGCTATATCAAGGCGGGCGCCAGCGACATACTGCTCAGGAATATCGACCTGCCCGCCAGCGACCCCGCCCGCAAGAATAACAAGAAGGCGATGGATGGCATAAAAGCCCTCAAAAAGGATAAAATAGGGGCGGAAAACACCTTCAGTAAGATAAGGAACGTCTTCAACCACTATAACGAGCAGGGGGAACAGCAGAGAAGGCAGGCTTACGAGCAGCTAAAGGCTGAGTTCGGCGCCAAGGTCCAGGAGGCGCTCAAGCAGCAAATGGGCACGGCGACGGAAATGAAAATAGATGTCGAAAACCAGCCCCAGTTCCAGGAAGAGTGGCGGCGGCTAAAGCTACAGCTCGACGCACAATACATGAGCCTACTCAACGAATACAAGCAGGAGCTAACGGCCATAGCTTAGGGAATAACGATGGATACTGACGACGAGAGAATTAGGGAAGCCGTCAAAAATACCGAAATCTTAAGGCCGCCCAAGCAGAGCCTGGCTACCTTCGGCACGACCAACGTCTACTACTACCTGGTCACCGAGCCGGCTTACTCCGAGCTGGTCAAGAGCGCCGCCGAGACGGTAATCAGGGAAGGCAGGGTAATCGCCGAAAGGCCCAAGATCGTAACCCCCCTCTACCTCTCCCACCTGGAAGGCTTCAGCCCGGAGGCGAAAAGATACCTCGACAGCCTTGTCAAGGCCTACGGCTCTAACGCCCCGGGGCTTTACTATAGCTACAAGAACGAGCCCAAGGGGCTCAACATCGTCTCGGGCAACCTGCTGGCGGTGGTGGATAAGCTGAACCGCGAGATCGACAAGCGCGGCGACCCGCTGGCATCGATTATCAGGGGGCCGGACGAGCTCTGGGACGTATCGCTGATGAAGTTCATCTACGAAATGACCCGAAGCTCTCTGCCCGACAACCTGATGCAGATGGAAAACAGGGGGCTTCTGGACATGGACGCCAGGGGCGTGCCCGCCGACGCCCGCGTCAGGATTGAGGAGCTTTTCAGGATGGTGGGCAGTGGCGACCTCGACCCCGGCGAGCTGAAGAGCGAGCTCGACCGCTGGGGGCTGTTCGAGGAATACGAGGACAGGTTTCTGGCCATATTCAAGAAGAGCCGCCGCTAACCCCCCCTGTATATAATTATAATAAGGATAGGAAAGTCATTAGATGGAATACGAACAAGCGATAGTAAGACCCCCCAGCGAAGCCAACAGCCTGCTGCTGCCCGTAACCTTCGGCTGCTCCCATAATAAGTGCACCTTCTGCGGCACCTATAGTAACATCAAGTTGCGCATCAGGCCACTGGAAGATATCAAGCGTGATATCGACAAGGTAGCCCAAAACTACAGCCGGAGCCTGCAGCGCGTATTCCTGGAAAACGGCGACGCTATTATCGCCCCCCAGCGTCGGCTGGTAGAAGTCCTCAAATACCTGAAGGAGAAATTCCCCAACCTGGAGAGAATCGGCAGCTACACCACCCCCCAGGCCGCCCTGATAAAGAGCGTCGACGAACTCAAAGAGCTGCACAAGCTCGGGCTCAAGATTGCCTACATGGGCGTGGAGACCGGAGACGAGGAGCTGCTGAAAAAGATTAACAAGGGGGCGACCTACGACGAGATAGTGGAAGCGGGCAGGAAGATAAAGCAGGCCGGCATTACCCTATCGGTTACGGTAATACTGGGGCTGGGGGGACCTGAGGGCAGTGAAAACCACGCCCTCAAGACCGCAAAGATACTCTCCGACATCGACCCCGATTTCGCCGGCGCCCTGACCATTATGCTCGTCCCCGGCACCCCCCTCCACAAGGACTGGGAAGAAGGCAGATTCGAGCTCATCACGCCCTTTCAATCCCTGGCCGAGCTGAAAATGATAATAGAGAACGTCAAATTCACCGATTGCTTTTTCACCGCCAATCATGCCTCCAACTACCTGCCCATCAAGGCCAGGCTGCCCAAGCAGAAGGCGGCGGTGCTCAAGCTCATCACTGAAGTCCTGGAGACCAAGGACATGTCCCGTCTCCGCCCCGAGTTCACGCGGGCCTTATAATAAGGAAGGACGGTTAATTTGAACATTACGCAAATCGAAGCCAGGGACCTTTCCGAGGCCTGGTTCCTCTGCTTGCGCAAGACGCTGACCGAGGGCTACGACTACAAGATTGACCGCGGCAGCTACGCCGGCCAGCACCGCAAGGAACTCGACTTCGTTGCCGTCCAGATTATGAACCCCGCCACCCGACCCCTCGTCCCCACCACCCCCCAGGGCGTGCCCCCGCCTACCTCCATGGAATACATAGAAGACTACCTGCCCTATCTGATGACCGCCCACCGCAGGAAAGGCGAGCAGTACACCTACGGGCAGTATCTTGAGGAGCAGATACCCAAGGTCATCGAGATGTACAAGAACGACGGCTACGATACCAACCAGGCTTTTATGGCCGTGGGCAGCAAAGAGTCCATTACCCTGGACGACCCGCCCTGCCTGAGAGCCATAGACACCCGGATTCGCGAGAACAAGCTGAAGTTCATCGTCTATTTTAGGTCGTGGGACTTATGGGCGGGCTTCCCCTCGAACCTGGCCGCCATCCAGCTTCTCAAGGAATACATGGCTGGTGAGATAGGTGTTGACGACGGCGAGATTCTCGCCCTGAGCAAAGGCTTGCACCTCTACGAATATTCCTGGGAATTAGCCCGGGCTACCGCCAGACTGTAGGAGGTAAGAGAGATGAAGGACATTGTATCCCAAGAAGTATTCGCCAAGTTCCCCAGCTATATTCGGGGAGTGGTCATCGCCCGCGGCGTTGATAACCACGGCGAGAAGCCGCGGCTGATTGAGATGTTAAGCGAACTGGTAGCCAAGGCGACTCAGGACGAGTCCCTTCAAGCGATTAAGGCCCATCCCCGCATCGCCAACTGGCGGCAGGCTTACACCGACTTCGGCACCAACCCCAACAAGTTCTACTGCTCCATCGAGTCGCTGGGGCGGCGGGCGCGGCGGGGCGACCAGCTACCTTATATTAATACGCTGGTGGCATTGTTCAACTACTTCTCCCTGAAGCACATGGTGCCCAGCGGCGGCGACGACCTGAATGCGGCTGACGGCGACCTCCGCCTCACACTGGCCAAGGGCGACGAGCCCTTTACCCCGCTTAATTCGGATGCAGTGGAATATGCGCCCGAGGGCGAGGTAATCTATGTCGATAACAGCCGGGTAATGTGTCGGCGCTGGAACTGGCGTCAGGGTGACCATACCAAGCTCATGCCGGAGACGGCTGACGTAGCCATAAATGTAGACTGCCTGCCCCCCGTGGCCAAGGGCGAAGCCGGCGCCATAACCGAAGAGCTGGCCGGTTTAGTGCGGGAGTTCTGCGGCGGCGAGGTAAAACACCTACTGCTCGACGCCGCCAATAACGAAGCGGAGATATAGGCTACTCGCTGTAGAAGGTCAGCCCGATACTCTTGGGGCCTATCTTCAACGCCGCCACGGGCTGGGTATCACAGCTAAGCACCTCGGCGCAATCGAACTCCTCGTTGAGCATTTTTATTAGCTTCTCGGCCTCTTTAGATGTAACGGTGTGCTCCACCAAGAAATGAATTTTGTCGCCGGGCTTTGACCTACGTCGGACTATCTCCAAAAGGTACTTTATCGCCTTGGGCCGGGTCCTGACCCGTGTCAGCGGTTCCACCATCCCCGTCGAGGGAGGCACTTCGGCAATAGGCTTTATGCTCAGCATAGTGCCCATCAAAGCCGCCCCCCGCCCCAGACGTCCACTCTTAGCCAGGTAGGAAAGCGTTTCGAAAAGGATAACACAATTCAACTTGT
>SOKR01000154.1 GCA_004375675.1 Dehalococcoidia bacterium | reverse complement strand
CGGCTGCGGCTGGGGTGGCGCAGTTTGCGCAGGGCTTTGGCTTCGATCTGGCGTATTCTTTCCCGCGTGACGTTAAACTCTTTGCCGACTTCCTCTAAAGTTCGGCTGCGCCCGTCTTCAAGGCCGAAGCGGAGCTGGAGCACCCTTTGTTCGCGGGGGCTGAGGCTGGAGAGCACCGAGTCTATCTGCTCCTTGAGCAACTGCTTGGAGGCAGCGTCGGCGGGGGGTAGGGCGTTGCGGTCTTCAATAAAGTCGCCCAGGTGGCTGTCTTCTTCCTCGCCCATAGGCGATTCCAGCGATATGGGTAGCTGCGAGACCTTGACGATTTCGCCTACCTTTTCCGCCGAGATTTCCATTTCCTTTCCGATTTCCTTGGCGCTAGGCTCGCGGCCGTGCTCCTGAGCCAGGCGGCGGCTCACCCGCAGTAGCTTGTTGATGGTCTCCACCATATGCACCGGTATGCGGATGGTGCGCGCCTGGTCGGCGATGGCGCGGGTGATTGCCTGGCGAATCCACCAGGTGGCGTAGGTGCTGAACTTATAGCCCTTGCGGTAGTCGAACTTTTCCACCGCGCGGAGCAGCCCTATGTTGCCTTCCTGAATGAGGTCGAGCAGCGACATGCCCCGCCCGATGTGTTTCTTAGCCACGCTGACGACGAGGCGCAGGTTGGCTTCGGTGAGGTGCTTAGCCGCCTTTTCCGCCTCGCGCTCGATATTATCCAGATAAGCCTGGAGCTGCTGCTCGTATTCCCGGATGGCTTTGATGCAGCTGCGCTTGGTCACCAGCATGGCTATTCCCGCCAGCGTGACCTTGGTGCCGATAGCCTCCAGAATCTCCTTGGGCAGCAGGGTGATGTTGAGCGAGAGTTCGGCCAGGAAGCGCTCGGTTTCGGGTATCGACTTTTCGGTCTGGTGGGCAATGGATAGGATGAGCTGCGGCTTTATCTCACTGTGGATGCTTTCCCGCAGCGTGGAGTTGGAGATGGTCTTCAGAAAGCCGGGGGTGGGTTCTACCCGGAGCTGTTCCTGGATGAGGTGGATGGCGGGGGCGGCCCGGGAAAGCTCCTCCAGGATGGCGATGATTATCTCGGTGGCCGAGGGGTCTCTCCCGTTTTTGAGCAGGTAGCCTTGTTTAATCTCCTTGATGCGCTTGCCTTCCTCCATCTTCCGCGCCAGGTATTTTTCCTCGTCGGCGGTGAGCAGGCGCACCCGCCCGATTTCGTGCAGGTACATGCGGACGGGGTCGTCCACCACCTCTTGCTCCTCGGTCTGCTCCAGGGGCGTTTCCGGCGCTATGTCCAGGCCCGAATCCGGTTTCTCGACTTTGAGAGGCCTTGCCTCGCGCCAGAGCGAGCTTGACTCGGCGGAGTCGCTGTTATCGTTGTCTTCGTCTTCAGAGTCGTCGTCCCGCGGACGGAAACGCCGTTTCTCGCCCTTTTCGCGTTTCATACTCACCCCCTTTGCTCCAGCCGCCACTGTCTTTTCCGGGCGAAGACCTCGCCCAGCTGGCTGTTGACCTCCACCCCCTGCTCCTTGAGTTTGGCCAGGTCGGCGGCTTTGCCCCCCGACTCGGCTTCCAGCGCCAGCACGGCTTCTATTTTCGCCGCCAGGCCGCGGAGGTATCTTTCCCGCAGCCGCAGGGTGCACTCGGCGTATTTTTGCGCTATCCTGTTGGGCGATAGGCTTCTGCCCAGCAGGGCGTCGAGGTTCTCGTGGGTTGCCGGGTCGAGCTTATCCCTCAACTCTTCTATTTTAGCACTATGCTGCCGAGCAATAAAGATTTCGCGGTTCTGGCTGCCTTCGAAGTATTCGGGCGGCAGTTCCTCGTCCTCAATCTTAAGCTCGGGGTGTTGCAGGAGCAGCGCCAGGCAGTAGTCTTCGACGGGGTTGGAGAGGAGGGGTTGCAGGTAGGCCGCTTCCGGCTTCGGCTTTGCCGCTGGCGCCTGTTTGGGCCTGATTTTGAGCCGACTCATGGCGGCTTCTACGCTGCGCTCGCTGACCTGAACCAGCTGAGACAGCTTTTGCAAATAATGTGCCTGACGGATGGGGTCTTTTATCTCGGCGATGATGGGCAGCAGCTTTTCCACAGCCAGGGACTTGTCTTTGGCGGTGGCTAAATCAAGGCCGGAGGCGACCATATCAAAGGTAAAATCGACCACGGGTAATGCTTTTTCCAGCAGTTGGGGCCAGGCGGTGGCGTCTTCCTTGATAACGTCGTCGGGGTCCTTCCCGCTGGGAAGGATGACCACCTTGACTTCGGCGCCGAGGGCGTTTTCGAATTCGACGCCGCGCAGCATGGCTTCTTCTCCGGCGGCGTCGGCATCGAGGGCCAGGGTGATGTTCTTGGTTATCCTTTTCAGGGTGTTGACCTGTCTCTCAGTAACCGAGGTGCCCATCGAGGCGACGACGTTGGCAAAGCCGTTCTGGTGGGCGGTGATAACGTCCATGTAGCCCTCGACAATGACGGCCAGGCCCTGCTCCCTGACGGCTTCTTTGGCCAGGTTGAGGGCGTAGAGGTTGCCGCTTTTATCAAAGATGGGGGTCTGGGGGGAATTGATATATTTGGGCTGGGAGTCGTCCAGAACTCTTGACCCGAAGCCGATAATCCGGCCGCGGGCGTCGGCGATGGGGAACATCAGCTTATTGCGAAAGCGGTCATGGCTTTTCTTGCCTTCCTCTGGCTCTATTAGCAAGCCGGCGGTGAGCATGTCCTTTTCGCTGTAGCCTTTTTCGGTGAGGTATTTCTTGAGCTCTTCCCAGCTGTTGAGGCTGTAGCCGAGCTGAAAATCGGCGACGGTCTTAGCCGTGAAACCTCGTTTGTCCACATAGTTGCGCGCCTTTTCCCCGGCCGGGGAGTTGAGCAGGTTGTGGAAATAGAGCGCCGCCGCCTGGTTGACCTGATAGAGCTTTTGTTTCTCCTCGCTTTCGGCACCGGGCTCGAACCGCGAGGGTATAGTGACGCCGGCTTTCTGGGCGAGCTCTCTTAACGCTTCGCTGAAGTCGATGCCCTGCTTTTTCATAATAAAAGAGAAGACATCGCCGCCGGTGTTGCAGCCGAAGCAGTGCCAACTTTGCTGCTCGGGGTAGACATAGAAGGAGGGGTGTTTTTCACCGTGGAAGGGGCAGAGGCCGCGGAAGGTGCGCCCCGACTTGGCCAGGGTTATATGCTGGCCGATAATGTCGATGATGTCTATTTTTTGTTTTACGTCGTCGATAACGCTCATAATGTTTTGCTGCAGTTAGAGGTTAGACCTCTAATAACTCTTTATTGGGGGGTGTGCTTCCCACCACTCCACCTTGGCGAACGTTGGTTTTTCGTCCCAACCCAGCCCGCCCTAATGAGTAAACTCCTCAACCTGGGGAGTACCTCCCAATCCCCCTTTGAGATTGCTTCGTCGCTACGCTCCTCGCAATGACATATTGTAGATAAGGACTCCTCGTGATGACATTAATGGTTGCTGCTTCATCCTCTATCCCTTAAAACATGGTGGGGGATTGTATTTCCGGGGGTTTGTCTTTCGGGGTTTCGGGGCTCTTCTTTTCGGGCTTGGGCGGTGAAATCTCCTCGGCCATTCTCATAGCGTAGAGGTCGGTCATGCCGGCGATATAGTCGACCACCCTGCGTTCCACCTTAGCGCTGTAGAAGCTGTATTCGGGGGGCATTTTGTCCTCATATTCGTTGAAGTATTTATAGAGGGAACGGACTATATCCCGCGCCCGCTCCGATTCTTCCTGGGCGGAACGGATATTATAGACGCGCTCGTAGAGAAAGTGGCGCAGGTTGTTGGTTGCTTCTAAAGTCTCGGGGCTCATGGTTATAGCGGGATTCTCCGTGCCTTCTCCTCTTACTGTCCATGAGTGCTCGATGATATCGCAGACCATAGTGTTGATGCGCCGGGAGTGGGTGTTGCCCAGCTTGGCGATGGCCAGCACGGGCAGGTCGCGCTCGGTAATCATGCCCGCCCTTATGGCGTCGTCGATATCGTGGTTGATGTAAGCCACCGAATCGGAAATCTTGACCACGGCGCCCTCAAGGGTGCCGGGTTCGCCGCCGCCCTCGCCCTGAATATCCTCTATGTCCTTGGAGTGGTTTAAGATGCCGTCTCGCACCTCCCAGGTGAGGTTCAGCCCGTGGCCGTCTTTTTCCAGCTTTTCGACGACGCGCCGGCTCTGCTCATTATGACTGAATCCCGGTTTATAAAGCTCGTTTAAGACTTCCTCGCCGACATGGCCGAAGGGGGTGTGGCCCAGGTCGTGCCCCAGGGCGATGGCTTCGGTCAGGTCTTCGTTGAGGTTGAGGGCGCGGGTGATAGTGCGGGCGATTTGTGCCACCTCCAGGGTATGGGTGAGGCGGGTGACATAGTGGTCGCCGAGGGGGGCGATAAAGACCTGCGTCTTGTGCTTGAGCCGCCGAAAGGACTTGCTGTGGATGATGCGGTCGCGGTCGTGCTGAAAGGCGGTGCGCACCGGGCAGGGCTCTTCGTCTCTCTCTCTGCTCTTTGAATCCTTACTCCTCACAGCGTGGGGGGAGAGGCTTTCTTCCCGTTCCTCGATTAGCTGGCGAATATTTAGCTCGTCAATCATTTGCCCTTCAGTTTGGCTTCGGCTTTAGCGATTATCTCGCGGGTGGTGCCAATCATATCGGGGGTTACCGAAATCGAGTTGATGCCCCATTCCACCAGCTTTTCGGTAAGCTCGGGGTATTCCGAGGGCGCCTGCCCGCATATGGACGAGGTGACGCCCATTTTCTTTGATACTGTGATGGCTTTCTCCAGGGCGATGAGCACCGCCTCGTTGCGTTCGTCGAAGGTGCTGGCCAGCTTTTCGCTGTCGCGGTCAATGCCCAGGATGAGCTGGGTGAGGTCGTTGGAGCCGATGGAGATGCCGTCGATGCCGACGGCCAGGAATTTTTCGATAAGAAAGATGTTGGAGGGCACCTCGACCATCATCCAGAGCTTGAAGTCTTTAGAGCGTTTTAGCCCTTCGGCTTCCAGAAGCTGCTTGGTCCGGTCCAGCTCGTCAACGGTGCGGACGAAGGGAATCATCACCCAGAGGTTCTTGAACTTCTGCCTGACCCTCTTGATGGCTTCTATCTCCAGCCGGAAGACCTCGATATCGACGATGTAGCGCGAGGCGCCCCGGTAGCCGAGCATGGGGTTCTCTTCTGCAGATTCGAATTCCTCGCCGCCCTTGAGCTTGCGGTATTCGTTGGTCTTGAAATCGGTGGTGCGGTAGACCACGGGGCGGGGGTCGAACGCCCTGGCGAAGGTGTTGATGCCGTCGTAGAGCTTGTCGACGAATTCCTGGCCCCGGTTCTGCTTAATCATGTACTGGGGGTGCTCGCCGATCTGGGCGACCATGAACTCGGCGCGCAGTAAGCCGACGCCGTCCACATTACGCTTGGCCACGTTTTCCGCCAGCTCGGGCTGAGCCAGATTTACATAGACCCTGGTCTCGGTCTTGATGGCCTCTCTGAGGATATCGGCAACGGCGGTGGTTTTTATTCTTCGGGTAATCTTGCCGTCGTAGATTTTGCCGTGTGAGCCGTCCACGGTGATTACCTGTCCGTTTTTCAGGGTAGTCGTTGCCTTCTCGGTGCCGACGATACAGGGAATCCCCAGCTCCCGGCTGACGATGGCGGCGTGGGCAGTCCTGCCGCCGCGGTTGGTGACGATGGCTACGGCCCGTTTCATGGCGGGCACAAAGTCGGGGGTGGTCATTTCCGCTACCAGCACGTCGCCGCTTTTTACCTTATCTATCTGTGAGGACTGGGGAACTATCTGCACCGGCCCTGAGGCAATACCCGGGCTTGCCTTTTCGCCGCTGAGCAGCACCGGGGCGGTAATTTCAGGCTCGACCTCGGCTTTTTCCTTGATGGTGGTTACCGGGCGGGTCTGGAGGATATAGATTTTGTTATCCTCTTTGGCCCATTCGATGTCCTGGGGGAACTGGTAGTGGTCTTCTAGCTGTTTGCCCAGCTGGGCCAGCTTGGTGATTTCGCTTTCGCTGAGTTTCGGTTTGGATTGGGTTGAGGTGGGGAGGGGTTTCCAGATGTTAGCCTCTTTGGCTTTGGCGTCGGGGTTTTTGACGAGCTGCACCTCCTGGTTGACCGTCTTTCGCTTGAGTATTTTCAGGCTTTCTTTGGAGATGACATAGAGGTCGGGGGTTATCTCGCCGGAGACGATAGCCTCGCCCAGCCCGAAGACGGCTTCGATAACAATCCTGTCGCTGGCGCTGGTTACCGGTTCCAGGGTGAACATTACGCCGGAGGTCTTGGATTGAATCATTTTTTGCACGGGCACGGCGATGCCCACCTTGAAGTGGTCGAAGCCCTGGTGGTGGCGGTAGAATATAGCCCGCGGCTCGAAGAGGGATGCCCAGCACCCCTGGACGGCGGCGACCACCTGTTTTCCCCCCTGCACATTGAGGAAGGTGCGATGCTGGCCGGCGAAGGAGGCTTCGGGCAGGTCCTCGGCCGTGGCCGAGGAGCGCACCGCCACCAGCCCGCCGCCCATATCGTTGTAGGCTTTTTCAATCTTTTCGGCCAGTTCGGGGGGCATGGGGATGTCGAGGATGAGCTTTTTAATGACGCTGGCCACCTGCTGGAGCTGCTTGCTGTTGCCGGGGTCGAGGGGCTTGAGCCAGCTGGCGATTTTATCCCTGACCGTTGACCCGGCCAGGAAGTCAAAATAGGCGGAGGCGGTTACAATGAAGCCGGGTGGGACGGGTATGCCGGCCCGGGTCATTTCGCCGAGGTTGGCACCCTTGCCCCCGACGGTGTTCACATCGTCCTTGCCGACTTCACTGAAGAGGACAATTGCCCTTTGACCTTGCTGCATGTTGGTGCCTCCTTAACGCTTCACTATGTGGGGGGAAATAGTATAACCAACGGGCCGATTTGTCACTTGGCTATTATACCATAACGGGGGGGCAGTTTTAAG
>SOKR01000010.1 GCA_004375675.1 Dehalococcoidia bacterium | reverse complement strand
AGATTTTGCACTCGACGAAGTGCTCGCCGTCCCGCTCGTACTTCTTGGTCACATTAGCTTTGCAGGTAAGAGCCTCACCGGGGTAGTTCATGCCCTTATAGCTACAGCTCAGCTTTTTGAGCGTGCCCTTTTCTCCAATCCAGTCGGTCAGCAGCTGACCCAGGAAAGCCCCCACTAATTGCCCCTGGACGATAACCCCCGACAGCCCGCGGCTCTGGGCAAAATCTTTATCGTAGTGAATGGGCGTATAATCGCCCACCGCCCCCGCCCACACCACCAGCTGCTTGGTGGTCGGCTCCTTGACCAGCGGGGTGATGCCGTCGCCAACATTGATATCTTTATAAAAAAGCTGTTTCGTCATCTTAGTAGCCGATAACCATCTGGCGGCATTTGGCCACCAGCTCCTGCTTTTGATTTTTACAGATGCTCTCGAAGGTCAGAAAAGCCATCCTGCCCGCCTCGCCCTCGCGCTCGCGCAAGCCAGTGATAGCGAAAACGGCGGTGATGACGTCGCCCGTCTTTATGGGCCGGTAGCATTCGAGCTCGGTTCCCGCCATAAGCACGGTTTTGAAGGAAACCATGGCCAACAAATCGTCGATGAACTGCTCGAAGCCGATAGCCAGCACGAAGGTCGGCGGCGCTATCATGCCGTCCCGCCACTTGGGGTTGGTGTCGCCCACAGCATGGGTAAAGCGTCGCACCATCTCCCGCTCGATGGGGTATTCTCGGGGCTCCCACCCCATCCCAATCTTGCTTTTCAGCTTCTCGATGCCCGCCAAAGCCTCAGACATACTAAAAAGTTTACTTTGCGCCGACTGATACTGTCAAGGAAAGCCCCACCCCGATTATATCTTTTCCCACCCACCACCCTTTAAGGTAAAGGGGGACTTCGTCCCCCTTATAAACCCCCTAGAAACGGGGATGAGGAAGGGCAGAAACCTCACCAGGTTAAGGAGTTTACTCATTAGAGCGGGCTGGGTCGGGACGAAAAACCCACGTTCGCCAGGGTGCGGTGGGTGGAAACACCCCACCCCTTGACGGCCACCTCAAAGCTGGGCTACATTTACCCTATGAAAGCTATCGAATGGCTGGGCACGAGCGTAAAACTGCTCGACCAGACCAAATTACCCCTGAAAAAAGCTTATCTGGAGCTAAGCCGCTATCAGGACATAGCCTCAGCCATCGTAGAATTGAAAATACGGGGTGCTCCCGCCATAGGGGTAGCCGTAGGCTACGGACTGGCTTTAGGTGCCCTTAAAATCAAGGCTCAAGCCGCCGATAATTTCAGGCGTGAACTCAAGGCTGTCAGCCGCGCTTTAGCCGCCACCCGCCCCACCGCCCGCAACCTCTTCCGCGCTCTGGAGAGGATGGAAAGGGTGGCTGATAAAGGCACGGACGTCGAGCGCATCAAGCAGGCGTTGGTTGATGAAGCTATCGCCATACACAACGAGGAAGCCGAAGCCACCCTCAAGCTGAGCCAACTCGGCGCCGCGTTACTTAAAGACGGCTCTACCATACTGACCCACTGCAACACCGGACCCTTAGCCACCGCCGGCTACGGCACCGCTTTAGGGATTATCAGGCAGGCATTCGAGCAGGGCAAGAAGCTCAAGGTCCTCGCCACCGAAACCCGCCCCCTCCTCCAGGGCGCGCGCATCACCGCCTGGGAGCTAAAGCAGCTTAAAATCCCCTTCACCCTCATCACCGACTCGATGGCGGGTTACTTTATGAGCCGTGGGGAGGTTGACGCCGTCATCGTCGGCGCCGATAGAATTGCCGCCAACGGCGATACCGCCAACAAAATCGGGACTTATACCCTGGCCGTGCTGGCTAAGGAGAACAATATCCCCTTCTATGTCGCCGCCCCCCTCACCACCATCGACCCCTCGCTTAAGTCGGGGGCTGAGATTCCCATCGAGCAGCGAAGCCCCGAAGAGGTAACGCATATCCAGGGCGCCGCC
>SOKR01000003.1 GCA_004375675.1 Dehalococcoidia bacterium | reverse complement strand
CGCGGCGCCGGCGCCAACCCGGCCGGCCGGGTCCGGCCCGGGCCGTCGCTGGGGGTGGCGCGGCGGGGGGGGGGGGGGGGGGGGGCGGCAGTATTATTTTCCGGCTGGGGCGGCTCTGTCTTGGGCGTCTCGGCTGCCTTTGTCTCGGGCACGTCTTTGGTGTCGGCTGCCTTGGACTTAGCCGCTGTCTTTTTGGACGCCGCTTTCACCGGTGGTGCTTCGTATTGGGGTGGGGGGGTGGGGTTCTTGGCGGCTTCGAGGGGTTGGGCGCAATCGACCAGTGCCAGTTCCAGGGGCAGGGTGGAGTAATTATCGAAGCCGATTTCGAGCTGGCCGAAGAGCTTTATCGCCCGCAGTATCTGGGCCAGGGTGGTCTTAGCCGCCAGCTCTTTGAGCTCGGCTATGTCCTCGGCGGTGAGGTCAACCGCTTCCTCGGAGCCGGTCTTTACCAGTAACAACTGCCTGAGGTATGCCACCAGCTCCCGATTGAACTGTCTTAAGTCCAGGCCGTCGCTGTTGACGCCGTTTATCGTCGCTACGCCCGCCGAAATATCATTATTAACGATGTGCTTGGCCAGCTCTTTAGCCCGCTCGTCGCCGGTGATGCCTAAAACAGCCTGCACCTGGGGCAAGCTGATTTCGTTGTCGTAGTAGGTGGTCAGCTGTTCCAGCAGGTTTTCGGCGTCGCGGAAGCTGCCGGTGGCGCTGCGGGCGATGAGCCTTAGCCCCTCCGGCTCTATCGTGATGCCCTCGGCAGCGCAGATGGTTTCCAGTTTAGCCACTACGTTGGACTGGGAGATGCGCCTGAAGTCGAAGCGCTGGCAGCGGGACATGATTGTGGGCAATACCTTATGTATTTCCGTAGTCGCCAGTACGAAGATGACCTGGGGCGGCGGTTCCTCCAGTGTTTTGAGCAGGGCGTTGGAGGCGCTGTTGCTGAGCATATGGACTTCATCTATGATATAGACCTTGTAGCGCGCCTGACCGGGGGCGTAGTTGACCTTTTCGCGCAGGCTGCGGATATCGTCGACGCCGGTGTTGCTGGCGGCGTCGATTTCAATGACATCCATGGCGCTGCCCTCGGTTATCGCCAGGCACATCTCGCAGGCGTTGCAGGGTTTTTCTTTATCGGTGCTGAGGCAGTTGACCGCTTTAGCCAGGATGCGGGCGGTGCTGGTCTTGCCCGTTCCCCGGGGGCCGTAGAAGAGATAGGCGTGGGAGACGCGCTCGCTCTTGATGGCATTACTCAGAGTCTGGGTTACCGCCTCCTGACCGATTACATCGGCCAGGGTCTGGGGGCGCCACTTGCGATAAAAAACTTGAGATGCCATCGCTGCTGCCTCTATTATACCCTAAATTGGCTGGTTTCCAAAGGGGATTTTGGAGCCGATAGACGTTTTTGTTAAACAAAAGCCAGCTTTACCGGGAACCGGTAAAGCTGGCCATGAGTCCAGTATTGTCGATTATAGTAATGAGGGTATGTCCTTCGCTACCTCTTCTATTTCCTTGAGCTTACCCTCAGCCTGTTTCTCTCTGCCCTTGGAGGCGTGGATGAACTGGGTGGCGGTTTCGTAGTAGCCCCTAATCTTGTCGACGGCGCCCAGCTCGGACAGGATCAGAGTGACGTCTATCACGTTCTTTTCCCTGGGGTAGTCGCCGTTCCTGATGACGGCCTCGGGAGCCATATCCCTGAGGTACTCGCCGAGGTCTTTGACCAGGTCCATGTTCATCTCTTTATGCGGCGCCGAGACCAGGTACAGGGCTCTGCCCGACTCCGCGGGGTTGCACTTGACGGAAAGCTCGCTCAAGGCTTCGTCCATCGCCTGAATGCCGCGGTGGGTCTCGGTGCTCTTCTTCCTGAAGTTCTTGCCCCAGTTGAATAACTTGAAGGTGGGCAACTGCGACTTGCCGTAGCCGATTACCGTCCAGCCGACCAGGCTCTGGATGATGTCCCCGGCGTCAA
>SOKR01000050.1 GCA_004375675.1 Dehalococcoidia bacterium | reverse complement strand
AGCGTCAACTCGCCGATAGCCCAGCGCCGGACATTTAGCTACGCCATACCCCCCCACCTGGAGATTAATGTCGGGCAGGCAGTATGGGTTCCCTTCGGCGATAAGCGGCTGCAGGGCATCGTCCTGGAGTTGAGCCCCCACCCCGAGGTGGAGGAGACGCGGGAAATTATCGGGGTTATCGAGCCCCGCCCCCTGCTTTCCCCCCAGCAGGTGTCGCTGGCGCGCTGGATAAGCGAATACTATCTATCGCCCCTTTTTGATGCCGTGGCCTTAATGCTGCCGCCGGGCTTCGAGCGGCGGACGATTACTTTCATCAGCCCCACCCCACCCCCCGCCGGTGTGGTTTAATCGGCGCGCACCGCCGCGCAACAGCAGGCGCTGGCACGGGGGCGGGAAAAGGGGGACCTGAGCCGGGGGCAGCTGGGAAAAACCCTGGGGCGGAAAAAGGCTCAAAGCATTGTTTCTCAACTGGTAAACAGGGGTCTGGCGGCTAAGAGCTACGAGCTGGAGAAAATCAGGGTAAAGCCCAAGATGGTACCCTACTTGAGCCTGGCGGTCGCCGCCAGTGAAGCCAAAGAAGAAGCTGCTAACTTAAGCAAAGCGCCCAAGCAAGCTTCCTTATTAGAGTACCTTTCGCGGCAAAATGAGCCAGTGCCCTGGGCGGAAGCCAGAGAGAATACCAAATGCAGCAAGGCGACGGCCGACGCTTTAGTCAAAAAGGGTCTGGCTAGATTTCAAGAGGTGGAGGTAAGACGGGAGCCGATTTCTTATAAAGATATCGTCCCCTCCCCACCCCTTACCCTGACGTCGGCACAGAAGAGCGCCTTCGAGGCGATTAAGTCCGGCCTGGCCGGGGGCAAAGCCCAAACCTTCTTGCTGCACGGCGTCACCGGCAGCGGCAAGACCGAGGTCTACCTTCAGGCGCTGGCGGAGACGGTAAAACTGGGCAAGAAAGCTATTGTTCTGGTACCCGAAATCGCCCTCACCCCCCAGACCATAGAGCGCTTCGCCGCCCGCTTCCCCCACCGGGTAGCCGTGCTCCACTCCAAGCTTAGCTTAGGCGAGCAGTTCGACGAGTGGCAGCGGATAAGAAACGGGGATTTCGATGTGGTCATCGGCTCGCGCAGCGCCATCTTCGCCCCCCAGCCCGACCTCGGCTTAATCGTTATCGACGAGGAGCCGGAGTGGACCTACAAGCAGCAGGACAAATCGCCCCGCTACCACGCCCGCGACGCCGCCCTGAAACTGGCGAGTTTGAGCGGAGCCACCGTCGTTCTGGGCAGCGCCACCCCCGATATCGAGAGCTTCTATCATGCCCAAAAGGGAGATTACCGTTTGCTTCAGCTTCCGGAGAGGGTTACCCCCTATGACGGCTCGGCGTTGCCAAAGGTGGAGATAGTCGATATGAGGGAGGAGCTAAAGGCGGGCAACCAGAGCCTCTTCAGCCGTTCCCTCTTCCAGGCGATAGGCCAGGCAACAGCCAATAAGGAGCAGGTCATTCTTTTCTTGAACCGCAGGGGAGCCGCCAGCTTCATCCAGTGTCGCAGCTGCGGCTTCGTCATGCGCTGCCGGCGCTGTGATGTCCCCCTTTCCTATCACCTCACCGAGGATAGACTGGTCTGCCACCAGTGCAACTACAATATTAAAGTCCCCGAAAGCTGCCCCCGCTGCGGGCGGCGGCGGATAAAGTTTTTGGGGGTGGGCACCCAGCGGCTGGAGCAGGAAGTAGGCTACACCTTTCCCCAGGCCAGGCTTTTGCGCTGGGACAGCGATGTCACCAAGGGCAGATATGCCCACGATGAAATTTTAGCTAAGTTCCGCGCCCACCGGGCCGACATTCTCATCGGCACCCAGATGGTGGCCAAGGGGCTGGACTTGCCGCTGGTCACGCTGGTGGGGGTGGTCAGCGCCGATACCGCCATCAACCTGCCCGACTTTCGGGGCGGAGAGAGGACCTTTCAATTATTGTCCCAGGTGGCGGGCAGGGCGGGGCGGGGGGTGCGGGGGGGCAAGGTTATCATCCAGACCTACGCCCCCGAACACTACGCCATCCGGGCCGCCGCCGAACACGATTACGCTGCATTTTATGAGCAGGAGATTGACTATCGCCGCCAACTGCATAACCCGCCCTTCAGCCAGCTGGCCGGCCTTACCTACAGCCACACCAACGACGCCCTCTGCCAGCGGGAGGCGGAAAGAACGAAGCGCTTTCTCGACCAGGAGATAGCGTCACAGGGCATAGCCGGCATCGAGCTTATCGGGCCCGCCCCCGCCTTTATTCACCGGTTGCGAGGCCGCTTCCGCTGGCAGCTCATTCTCCGCGGCGCCGAGCTATCTAGTTTCTTATCCCCCCTACCCCTCCCCCCGGGCTGGGCGGTGGACATTGACCCGATGGGGCTGGTTTAGGTAAACTGTAATCAGACACAGTTACGAGGTTTAAGATGGCAGTCCTTCCCATCATTACTCTTCCCGACCCGGTATTGAAGCAAAAGGCAAAGCGGGTCAAGACCATCGACGGCTCCATCCAGAAGCTGATTGCCAATATGCTGGAGACGGTGCGCGCCGATCCGGGGCGGGCGGCTTTAGCCGCGCCGCAGGTGGGCACCTCGCTGCGGGTTATCGTCATCGATATCCCCGAAGCCGAAAACATCGTCCTGATTAACCCGGAGATAGTTAAGCGCAGCGGCGAGCGCCTGGTAACCGAGGGGTGCTTAAGCGTCCCCGGCTATTACGGGGAGATTAAGCGCTCGGAACAGGTTACCGTCAAGGGGCGGGACGCCAGCGGCAAAGAAATAAGAATCAAGGCCGAGGAGCTGCTGGCTCAAGCGCTGGAGCACGAGATAGACCACCTAAACGGGGTGCTCTATATAGACCACCTGGAAAGCCAGGACCAGCTGCACAAGGTCGAAGACGAAGCCCCTCAACTCTAAGCGAGGTTTTTACAACCTCCCCACCCCCCTGACCGTCCCTAAAAACGATGGCTCCAGACAAAGGTAGAACGGGAATCCTTGCCAGCTGGCACCTCGGAGACAAAATAGAAAAGGTCGTCAAATGAGCAACCGGGAAAGGCTTTGATAGCACCGATAATGAACTTGCAGTTGATGTTCCGCTTGCCTTCCTGCACGCGGTAAACCTGGCTTACCGATATTTCCATAGCCTCAGCCAGTTCGGACAGGTTCTTATATCTCCCCGGGCATAGGTCAAAAACCCTCGTCTTCAGCAGCATGGTTCAAGCCTCCTATGCCAATTGGCGATATTATAGTTATGAAATTGCCTGCTGTCAAGGGGTACTTATTTAAACGGTAGCTTTTGTCCCGTTTGCAAAGGTTGACATTTGCCATTTGGCGAATTATAATTCTCCTGTTATGGACCAGAACCGAAGCACCAACCTGGGCGAAATAATCAGACAGGGAAGAGTCACCCAGCGGCTAACACTGAGCCAGCTTAGCGCCATGTCAGGCGTATCCTCGTCACATCTGGGTCGCATCGAAAGAGGCGAGCGTTACCCTTCAGGTTCAATCCTGCGCAAAATCGCCGAACCTCTGGGTTTCGAGGAGAACGAGCTGTTCACCCTGGCCGGCTACCTGACTCCCCCCTCCTCGGGCGTAGCCGAGAGCCACTCCCGCTACGGCGGCGGCGAGCTCGACCCCTACGTAGCCCGGATACTAGCCCAGGAGCCGATTGACGTGCAGCGCGCCGTTATCGGTATTCTAACTATCTTAAAAAGTCTTGCCCTGAGCACGGCCAAAGAAAGCGCTTAAAGCCGCGCCGCGGGGCAATATTCACCGCTAACCAAGGCAATCAGCCATCGCTGATATCTGCCTGTAAATAGCGGCGGTGAGCCTTTTTCTTTTATTTTCCCCTCGATAAATGGTCCCCTTGTAACTTTAGCCGACTGGTAGTATAGTTTAGCCTTAGAGTATTACGGGGTGGAGAAGATGAAGCTATCTATCGAGCCTGGAGCTTTAGCGATATTAACGGCGGTAAGCGATTGTTTGAGCGGGCAGAAGGTTAAAGCCTATCTGGTCGGCGGCTTTATCCGCGACGCTCTGCTTGAACGAGCCACCGCCGATATCGATATCGCCCTTGCCGCCGACGCCCTGGAGCTAGCCCCCAAAATAGCCGACGCCCTGGGGGGGAAATTCGTCCCGCTGGATAAGCAAAACCGCATCTGCCGCGTGGTGGTGATGGATAAGAAAGCGCCGTCGGGGGGGCGGTGGCAGCTCGATTTCACCAGCTTCGAGGATAGCATCGAACAGGACTTAAGCCGGCGCGACTTCACCATAGACGCCATCGCCGTTGCTCTGGAAGAGGTTAGCCGAGAAGATTTCACTGCTATCGACCCGTTCGGCGGGCAAGCCGACCTTAGAAATAAAGTGATTCGAGCGGTCGCCGAGACCGCTTTTGAGGATGATGCCGTACGCCTGCTGCGGGCGGCGCGACTGGCGGCGGAGCTCGGCTTTAGCCTCGATGAGCCGACCGGGGCTTTAGTCAAGAGCCAGAGTCAGCTTATCGCCGATGTCGCCGGAGAAAGGTTGAGGGAGGAGTTAGTCCGTCTGCTGACCGTCCCCCACCCCGAAAGATTTCTGCCCCACCTCGACGAGCTGGGGCTAATCACCGCCCTCTTTCCCGAACTGGCCGGGACAAAAGGGGTGGAGCAACCCAGGGAACACTCCTGGAATGTCTTCGACCATTCTCTGCAAACGGTGATAGCCGTTGATTTTCTCCTCCATCAGGGAAGCTGGCCATACGCCAGCGACGAGGTGCTGGCGGTCGTACCCTGGTCGGAGGCGCTGGCCGAGCATTTTAACCGCGAGGTCGGCGGCGGCAGCAGCCGCAGGTCGCTGCTCAAACTGGCCGCCTTGCTCCACGATATCTGTAAGCCCGAGACCAAAGCCGTCGGCGAGGACGGGCGGACGCATTTCCTGGAACACGCCAAGCTGGGAGCGGCGGCGGCGGCCGATATACTGGCCAGGTTGCGCTTTAGCGGCAAAGAGGCAAAGCTGGTCGAGATTGTGATAAACTATCACATGCGGCCGGGGCAGATGAGCCAGCAAGGGCTACCCACCCAGCGGGCTATCTACCGCTACTTCCGCGATACCGATGAGGCGGGCATCGACATACTGTTTTTGAGCCTGGCCGACCACCTGGCCACCCGGGGACCTAACCTGGATATGGCGGGCTGGACAGAGCACGCCCGGATGGTGGAATACGTTTTAGAAAAGCATTTCGAGCAGCAGAAGCTGGTGGAGCCCGTAAGGCTGGTTGACGGTCACGACCTGATAAATATTTTCGGCTTGAGTCCGGGTCCCGCACTGGGAGAGATTTTAGAAGCGGTGCGCGAGGCGCAGGCATCGGGCGAGCTTAGCGATCGCCAGGAAGCCCTGGACTATATCCGCCAGCGACTGGCAACCGAGAAGACACTCTGTTAATATATATGGCTAACAAGCCTATTGAGGTAGTATAAGAGATATGACTAGAGGAAACGCCGTAGTTCTAGTGATTTTGCTGGCCATCTTCGCCTTTGCCGTTTGCACCCTGGTCTATCCCCTGTTCGGCAGAGAAGAAATGAGGATGGGGCTGGACCTGCAGGGCGGTATTCACATCGTCTATCAAGCCGACCTCTCCGGGATAGAGGCGGAGGAGAGGGACAGCGCCATGGAGGGGGCTAAGGAAATCCTCAGCAACCGCATTAACCCGCTGGGGGTAACCGAGCCCATCATCCAGAGACAGGGCAGCGACCGCATACTGGTCGAACTGCCCGGTATCAGCATCACCAACCAGGAAAAGGAGAGGCTGGCGCGGGTGGACATACTGGAGTTCGGGGAACTGGCCGCCGCTGACGAAGAGGCAAAGTGGGAAAACGAGCTGGGCCGATGGAAGCCCGCCACCGGTTTTATTGACGGCGAGGAAAGGGCGCTGACCAGCCGCTACTTCATCGAAAACACCTATGTCGCCCGGGACGATTTTGGGCGGTTGCTGCTGGTTTTCGAATGGGATGAAGAAGGCACCCAGCTATCGGAACAGATCACGGAGCGCCTTATCAACCAGCCGATGGCTATCTTTGACGGCGATGTCGCCCTGCTCGACGATGAAGGACTGCCTATCGCCCCCATTATCCAGAATATTATCACCGACCGCGGGCAGGTTGAAGGACTAAGCCTGGACGAAGTCACCCGCCTGTCCAACCAGCTGAACTTCGGCCGCTTGCCCGTGCCCCTTACCATACTCTACGACCAGACGGTATCGCCGATACTGGGCGAAGACTTCGTCGACATGAGCCTCAAGGCGGGGATGATCGGCATCATACTGGTCATGCTCTTTATGATTATCTACTACCGCCTGCCTGGGGTTATCGCCAGCCTGGCGCTCGTCTTCTACGGGGCGCTGGTGCTGGCTATATTCAAGCTGATTCCGGTCACCCTGACCCTGGCCGGCTTAGGGGGTTTCATCTTATCCATCGGTATGGCGGTGGATGCCAACGTGCTTATCTTCGAGCGCATGAAGGAAGAATTTAGGACAGGCAGAACGCTGGGGGCGGCTATCGAGTCCGGTTTCAACCGCGCCTGGACCGCCATCAGGGACAGTAACGTGACCACCTTCATTGTCTGCGCTATTCTTTACGGGCTGGGCAGCAGTATTGTCGCCAGCGCCCCGGTGATGGGCTTCGCCCTGACCCTGTTTATCGGCGTGGCGGTGAGCATGTTTACCGCCATTGTGGTTACCCGCACCCTGCTGCGTCTTTTCGTGGGCACGCGTCTGGCCAGGAAGACGGCACTGTTTAGCGCTCACCAGGAGAAAAAATAATGTATATTACCGGCAAAAGGTCCTGGTTTTTGATTATCTCAGAGGCGGTTATCCTGATTGGCATTATCGCTCTGCTCGTCTTCGGGCTTAAACCGGGCGTCGAATTCAGCAGCGGCTCCATCCTCACCATCAGCTTTGACGAAGAGGTGGAGCAGTCGGAGCTGGCGACGGCCATGACCGAGCTGGGCTACGCCAACTCCATCATCCAGCGCACCGGTGGGGGTGATTTCATTATCCGCACCCAGGAACTGAGCGGGGAGGAAAGGATGGGACTGGAGGACGCCTTAAGCTATCGCTTCGGCACCGCCACCGAGCGGGAGTTCTACTCGGTTTCGCCCATGGTGGCGGCCGAGACCGCCCGTAATGCCATTATCGCCGTGGGTATAGCCGCCG
>SOKR01000063.1 GCA_004375675.1 Dehalococcoidia bacterium | reverse complement strand
GCCCAGTGGGGGGATGAGGGGAAGGGCAAGGTGGTTGACATGCTGGCTCAACAGGCCAGTATGGTAGTCCGTTTTTCCGGTGGTGACAATGCCGGTCATTCCGTGGTTAACCCTCACGGTGAGTTTAAATTGCACCTTATCCCCTCGGGCATTTTTAACGCCGAAGTGGCTTGTATCATCGGCAACGGCGTGGTGATTAACCCCAAGGTTCTAATCGGCGAGATGGATAACTTGAATGAGCGCGGCGTTAATACCAATAACCTGTTTATCAGCGACCGGGCTCACCTGATTATGCCCTATCACCTTCTCCTCGATGGACTGGAGGAGGAGGCGCGGGGGGGCAAGGCGATAGGCACCACCCGAAAGGGAGTAGGCCCCGCCTTTACCGATAAGGCAGCCAGGCTGGGTATCAGGGCTGGCGACCTCCTGGATAAAGAAGCGCTGCGGGAACGGCTGCGTTCCGTAATCGACTACAAGAATGTTATTCTGACCAAGGTCTACGGGGCTAAGCCCCTGTCGCTGGATGAGGTCTATACCCAGTATTGCCAGTACGGGGAGCGCTTAGCGCATCATATTCGCGAGACGACCGTCATGCTCGACGAAGCGGTGAATGGGGGTGAGCTGGTGATACTGGAGGGGGCTCAGGGCGTTTTACTCGACCCCGATTTCGGCACCTATCCCTATACCACCTCGTCATCGCCGCTGGCGGCGGGAGCTTGCCTGGGTGCGGGCTTGGGCCCGACCAGGCTCGACCGTGCTGTGGGCGTCTATAAGGCTTACTGCACCCGTGTCGGCGGCGGCCCCATGCCCACTGAATTGCATGACGAGACTGGCGAGCTTATCCGGGAAAGGGCGCACGAGTACGGCACCACCACCGGCCGGGCGCGCCGCTGCGGCTGGCTTGACACTGTTGCCGCCCGCTTCAGCAGCCGGATTAACGGCCTGACCGGTGCGGTGATTACCCGCCTTGATATCCTTGATATCCTGCCCAGCCTCAAGATATGCATCGGCTACGAACTGGACGGAAAAAAGATTGACTATTTCCCGGGCAATATAGCGGCGCTGGCGCGGTGTAAACCCGTCTACGAAGAGCTGCCCGGCTGGCAGACTGACACCACCGATATCCGTGATTACGGCCAGCTGCCCGAGGCAGCCCGTAACTATGTATCGCGGGTGGAAGAGCTTATCTCCTGCCCGGTCAACCTTGTCTGTGTGGGACCGGGGCGGGAACAGTCTATCGAGAAGACGCCTATCTTATAGGAGGAGTCAGATGGCGACGGTGAGACCGGCTGTCGAGCCGGATATACCGCGTATCCTGGAGCTTTACGAAGAGCTAACTGGTGAGCGGCACGACCTTACCCGGCATGAGACAGAGCCGGTGTTTGCTGAAATTAGCTCAATGTCCGGCCACGAGCTTCTGGTGGCTGAGGAAGACAACGTGGTGGTCGGCACCATGGTGCTATTAATCGTACCCAACCTCTCCCACGGCGCTCTCCCCTGGGCAATTGTGGAGAATCTGGTTGTTGACCCCGGGTACCGCCGTCGGGGGATTGGCCGATTGCTTACGGAGTATGCCATTGCACGCGCCCGCGAAGCTGGCTGCTACAAGGTTCAACTCCTCAGCAACGTGAAACGCCGAGAGTCTCACCGATTATATAAGGCTCTGGGCTTTAAGACCTCTGCTTACGGGTTTCGCATGTATCTATAGAGGGCGGGCGCTCTACGCCGGCAAATCAACCTGGTATTTCTTTAACGTCTCTTTGATGATGGCGGCCGATTTTGTGCTGACCTCGACAAGGGGCAAACGGGGCTTACCGACATTAAAGCCGATGTGATTGAGGGCGTATTTCAGTGGCGCCGGGTTGGGCTCGATAAAGAGCGCGTCTACCAGCGGCAGCAGCTGGCGGTGAATAACCGCCGCTTCGGCGAGCTTACCGCCGAGAATGTTATCCATCATCTTTTTAATCTGTTTGCCCACCAGGTGCGTGGCAACGCCGATGGTGCCGTAGCC
>SOKR01000072.1 GCA_004375675.1 Dehalococcoidia bacterium | reverse complement strand
CCAGCATAATCATTATGCGGGGGCCGAGGCGGTCGGTGAGCCAGCCCGCGGGCAGATGGCTGGCGCCGTAGGCGATGTTGTGGGCGGACATTATCCAGCCCATTTGCTGGTAGTTGAGGGAGAATTCATCCCGGATGAAGGGGGTGAGGGGTTGAAAAATAGCCGCGGTGAAGTGATGGCTGAAGTGGGCCAAAACGAAGAGGGGCAACATCCCCGTCATCATGGAGAGAAACCTTGGTTTCTTCTTGATAGCGCTTTCTTTCTAGTCGTTATTTATAACTAAATAGTTTTTTGGCTTGCCAATTATAGCCTTTTTGTAGTCTGGCCTGTCAACCGTAGCTTTAGCGTAGGCTGGCGGAGAGGGTGGGATTCGAACCCACGGTAACCTTGCGGCTACACACGCTTTCCAGGCGTGCCTGATAGGCCACTCCAGCACCTCTCCTTATATATATAGCTGGCGGAGAGGGTGGGATTCGAACCCACGCTCCGGAATAACCGGAGACCGCTTTTCGAGAGCGGCACCATAAACCACTCGGACACCTCTCCTCAGCTTCCCGATTATACCAAAAGTTCTCATCGGGGCAAAGTCATAACATTATTGACACCTTTCGGCGCAAGTGCTACCTTTGGTTTGAGGTAAAAGCAACAAGATGTTTGCCGCTATTATGAAACGATTGGCCTGGCTGGTAGTTATCGGGGTGGTTATCCTACTGGGCATAGCCAGCCCGGCACAAGCTCAGGAGGAGCCGACCCGTGTCAAGCAGCTAAACTTCGTTTTCCTGCACGGGGCGGGGGGTAACGCCTCTGCCATGCAGCTTCTATCCGACACCATCCTGGAGGAGATAGAGCCTTACATCCTTGCCTACGAGGAAGCTAACCCCGATATCGACATTCAGGTCGATATCCTGAACAGGAGCTACCCCAGCGATGTGGATATGCAAACCTGGGCCAATAACATCGCCGACAGCATCGGCCGACACTTCCACGGCAAGCGGAACATAATCCTTGTCGGGCATAGCGCTGGCGGTAAAGCGGCCCTTTATGCCGTCGCCAACAATGTGGGCGGTATAAGGGAAAAGGTGGCTATGGTGGTGACGATTAATACCCCGATTAAGCCGCTGGGCGGCTATTATGTTACCGGCGGCGCTTCCGTTACCGATTACTGCCGCGCCCGATGGTTGCTGGCGGACCAGGGTATTTGTGATTCGGTATCCAACTATGATAGCTCCGGGGACGGGGGTTGGGTGGCGGAGAATAAACACTGGCTGGCTTTTGTTTCCAGTGAGGTCGCGCCTTCCAGCGCCCAGTTCGATTTCGGCGGCGTCGACGCCTGGCCCAGAAATATGGATGACAGCACGATACCGATTTCAGCCCAGTATTCCGATGAGGCAGACGTGGTCCACTACGGGGAGCATGGCCACGGTGATTTCATCGAATCGGAGGTAGTAGCCGGATTCATAACGGAGCAAATACTCGACTATATCTTTGGCGGCATTATAGAGTGTTCGGTCTTTGTCCGCAGCGGCACCTTTGAGCACAAGGCTAACTGGCTGCCGGGGACGGATTACTGGGAAGATACCCTGGGCAGCGTTCTGGTGGATAGCGGGCGGCTGGAGCATTTCAACGAGTCTTATTTCTGGTGGCGGGAGTGGCAGGATGTGGTGGGGGAATGCCCGGAAGAGAGTCAGCGCAGCAACTACCAGGTCAGCGCGGTGAACTCCTTCCTCTTTTTTACGGGGGTTGGCGATTCGCACTGGTTCGTCTCTTATGACTCCAAGGATTGCCGTCTCTACATACGGAGCTGGGCCGCCCCCAGAAATCGCGTCAAGGTGGACTGGGAGATTTATCGGCAGGGGTTGTTGCCCGAAGGGGCCGAGCGTGACCGCTACGAAGTCGAAATAGTCACCGGCACGCCGCTGACCAGTATCAGGCACGTTTCGTGGCTGACCGACGACCCGCGTGACGTCAGGTTGCGGGTAATGTCGCAGGCGGAAAGCCCCTTCCGCTGGTTCCAGGCGGAGTGGCGAGTCTACACCAAGGAACTCAGGGAGAGGCAAATTATTGACGAGCTGCTTATCGATTTTCCGTCGTAGCTAGAGGCGCCGCTTACAACCCCAGCTCATTTCGAGTCTGAGCCAGGTGCATCAGGCTTTCCCGCGATACGATACCGACTACTTTATCGTTTTCTACGACCGGCATGTGGTCAACCCACTGCTCGTCCATTTGGCCGAGCACGCTGGCCGCCGATTGTTGGGGGTGGGCGAGCTTAAGCTCGCTGACGGGGGTCATGATTTTGTCCAGGTGAGAGCCGCGATGCTTTTTCGACGCCCGTTTTACGTTTTCTACCGTTACTGCGCCCTCCAGTTTATCGCCGTCAACGATGAGGCAATAGCGCTGGCCGGTGGCCAGGATATAATCGCGGATGAGCTGGCTGACGGTGGACTGGGTGCTGATGAGGGGGCATTCCCGGGTCATTATATCCTCGGTCTTGACCGGTTGCAGGGCTTCACGCAGTATCGCCCGACGGCGGCTCCGGGCGGCGGCGGATTGCAGGACCCAGCCTACGCCCACCAGCGTCAGTCCGTTGAACCATTGCTGTTCCTCAATCAGCAGCAGAATTCCGCCGGCGATGGTGAGTAAGCCGATAGTCCAGCCGATGAGGCTGGTGATGCGGGTGGCGCGGTCGTAATCACCGCTAACTTTCCAGAGTAGCGCCCGCAGGATTATGCCCCCGTCCAGGGGAAAGCCGGGAATTAGGTGGAATAAAAAGAGCATGAAGAAGATGTATGATAGCCACTGGATGAGCACATAAGCCACTACGCTGCCGGTATTAAATAGTATGGCGTATATCCCGTAAAAGACGCCGCATAGTAGCAGGGTGGACAAGAGCCCCGTCACCGCTATCAGCAACTCAAAAATGGGGCGGGTAGCCTCTTGGCTTATCTCGGCTCCCCCGCCGAAGACGAACAGGGTGATACGTTTTACAGTAATGCCTTTTCTGATAGCGACGAAGCTGATGATAAACGAGCGGATGCTTACCGCTATGAGAAAAAGCAGGCAGGTGACTAATCCCAGGACTACCCTTTGCCAGAGGGGAAGCGCCTCGGGGAACTGGGTTACCATGATGGCGGTTATCAGGGCAAAAGCCAGCACCCAGGTGTAGTGCAGGCGTATGTTGACCCCGAAAATCCGCCCCGTCTTAGGCAGGCTTTCCATCTTCCCTCCGGACTAAATATACCTCATTAACCGATTTATAGCTACCCATTAGTCGGATTTGGGCTGTCGGGCGTCTAGCGCTCAATCTGTAACAGCCGGTATCGCAGCTTGCCTGCCGGCGCCGTTATCTCCACGATATCGCCCTGGGTGCGCCCGATAACGGCTTTGCCTATGGGGGAATTGCTGGAAATCTTGCCCCTGGTGGGGTCGACCTCGCGGGGGCTGACGATGGTGTAGCGCAGCTCCTCGCCGGAGGCTTCGTCGCGCAGGACGATACTGTTACCCACGCTGACCTTGGGAGCGGCCTTTTGTTTTTCATCGATTATAGTCGCCGATTTCAGGATTGCTTCCAGTTCCATGATCCGCCCCTCCAGGTACCCCCGCTCCTCTTTAGCGGCGTCCAGGGGCGCGTTTTCGCGGAAGTCCTTGTCCGCCGCCGCCCGTCGCATATCTTCGATGACCTTGGGCCGCCGACTCTTGAGCTCGGCCAGCTCGGCCTTCAGCTCGTCATAGCCTTGTTTGGTTAGAGATGTAGACGGTGTCTGCCTTGTCGGGGAGGATAGTCTGGCTTTCGCCTTCTTGGGTTTGAGGTGAGCCGCCAGGTTGGCCTTGTTCCAGCCTTGCTTGCGGGCATAGGTCAAAAAGCCTCGCACCGTCTCCAGATTTTTCAGGTAGCTGGTGTGTAAAGATGATAGCTGGGCGGCATAATCAGCCACCTCGCGGGGGGTGAGTTTGGAGAAGGGGTGTTCCCAGCCGTACCAGCGCACGAAGCCGTATATCGCCTGCTGGCCGTCCTCGCCTTCCTTGGGGGGAAGGGTGGCCAGAAAGCTGATGGCGGCTTCTCCCAGGCTCGGATTTTGGCTAGTAGTCATTTAGCCGACCTTTGTATGATTTCCAGGGCGACCTCGGCGGCCCGCCGGCCGGAGAAGAGCATGCCGCCGAAGGTGGGGCCCATGCGGGGCAGCCCGAAAACGCTGGCTACCGCCATGCCGGCGACAATCAGCCCGGGATAGACCTCGCTGGTGCGCTCGACGACGGCTTCTTCCGATTTTTCAATCCAGAGAGCGCCTTCCCCCTTCACCTTGAGCATGTCACGCTGCACCAGTTTCCTGATTACATCGGCTTCGTGGCCGGTGGCGTCGATAACCACCTTTGCCTCCAGCGGTACGGGGTCGAGGGCGGCGATTTCTCTGGGGAGGTGGTTTATCGGACTCCAGTTGACCACCACTCCGGCTATTCGCTTATCTTCACGGACTACGATGTCTTCGACAAAGGTCAGGCTGAAAATCCTGGCGCCGGCGTCACAGGCGGCGGCAATAAGGCTGGCGCAGGCGTGGGGGGCATCGGCTACATAGAGACCTTCGCCTGCTGCAACGTAGGGCACCTTTAGTTCGTCGAGGAACTCCTGGGCGGGCGCTCGCAGGGTAAACTTATTCATAAAGTAGCCGCCGACCCAGAAGCCGCCGCCCAGGTAGTTATTGCGCTCTATAATCAAGACCTTAAGGCCGGCCTTAGCCAGGTCGCGGGCGGCCACCAGTCCAGCGGGACCGGCGCCGACAATAATGACATCGCTTTCGACGTATTCCTCAAACTGTTTGAGGAAGCTGCTGACTATAGCTCTGGTAACCTCCTTTTCCCGTGTCGGGTGAAATAGCGGCATCTTAAATTCTCCTCTCTGTCACTAGCACTTAATTGCCGTGATATTCAAATACTTTTCCACCAGCTCCATGGCGCAGAACTGTCCGCACATGCTGCAGGCCGAGCCGCTAGAAGCGTGCTTGCCGTGAACTTGGCGGGCCAGCGCGGGGTCTAAAGAGAGCCGTGCCTGCTCTTTCCAGTCCAGCTTCTTGCGGGCGATTGCCATCTTTCTATCCTGTTCGGCAGCGCCTTTGACGCCTTTAACGATATCGGCGGCGTGGGCGGCGATGCGCGAGGCGATAACGCCCTGCCTGACATCCTCGGGGTCGGGTAGGGAGAGGTGCTCGGCGGGGGTTACGTAGCACAGGAAGTCGGCGCCAGCGGCGGCGGCAATAGCCCCGCCGATAGCCCCGGTGATGTGGTCATAGCCGGCGGCGATATCAGTTACCAGGGGGCCGAGCACATAGAAGGGCGCCCCCTTGCAGATAGCCTTTTCCAGCTTGACGTTGGCTTCGATATGGTTTAAGGGCAGGTGCCCGGGGCCCTCGACCATCGCCTGGACGCCGGCCTGGCGAGCTCGATTGACCAGCTCGCCGATAGCCAGCAGTTCTTCAATCTGAGCCTGGTCGGTGGCGTCAGCCAGGCAGCCGGGGCGCATGCCGTCACCCAGGCTGAGGGTAACATCGAATTCTTTGGCTATCTCCAGCAGGCGGTCGTAGTTTTCGTAGAGGGGGTTTTCGCAGTCGTTGTGGAGCATCCAGCCGATGAGAAAGGCACCTCCTCTGGATACGACATCAGCCACCCTGCCCTGTTGGCGCAGGCGGTCAACGGCGGCACGGGTGACGCCGCAGTGGACGGTCATAAAGTCAACGCCGTCGCGGGCGTGCTCTTCGATGGCGGAGAACAGCTCTTCAACGGTCATCTTGACGATGGCGTTGTGATGGGCGATGGCTTCGATGCCTGCCTGATAGACGGGCACCGTGCCTATGGGCAGGGTGCTGGCGGCAATGATAGCCCGCCGAATGGCCGATATGTCGCCTCCGGTGGACAGGTCCATAACGGTGTCGGCGCCGCTTTCGGCAGCCACCTTGAGCTTTTCCTGTTCGGTATCAATGTCGCCGAAGTCGGATGAAGTGCCGATATTGGCGTTGACCTTGGTCTTGAGTCCCTGACCGATACCGCAGGGGACGAGGTTTTTGTGCTTGATATTGGCCGGAATGACGATTGTACCCTCAGCCACCCCCCGCCGAACGAACTCTGCCTCCACCCCCTCGTCCTCCGCCACCAGAGTCATCTGCGGAGAAATCTTGCCTTCTCTGGCCAGTTCCAGTTGTGTCATAGCTGCCTCCTCCAAAAACAATAAAACCAAGGGTTTTTAAGCGGTTAAACTAAACCCTTGGCTTCTTTACATTGCTGCTTCCCTCCGCTCGTATTACCGAGATCAGGTTCCAAGGGTTGGCGCTAACCGCCTCTCAGCCTTTTATAGCACCCCTAGCGGAATTATTATGTTAATCTCTATACAAGAAATATAGCATAAAGGGGGCTGGAATGCAAAGGGGTTTTTCTTCCCACCCTGAACCCGCTCCAAAGGGGTGTAACCCCTATAGATTTCTCTCCCCGCCCCACCTTAATTTAGCGTACGTTTTTCTGACCCGCCCTACCCACCCTTAGAGGGGATTCTCCCTCTAGAATTCCTTCTGGGGTACGTAACCCCACGCCGTTTCCCCCTTTAAAAAAGGGGGATTAAGGGGGATTTCCTTAAAAGGGTGGCGGGTGGGAATAGATAAAAAAGGGGGCGGGGATAGGGTATGTAGATGGAGATTGCTTCGTCGTCCTTCAGCCGAAGGACTCCTCGCAATGACATATTGCGTAGAGTCTCTCTTAAACTCCGTGTTGATGGTATAATTCTTGTATGGAAACACTTGAGGCTGGTGCGAGAAAGTTGGGGCTGGAGCTTACACAGGAACAGCTTGAGCAGTTTGATGTCTATTATCACGAGCTGGTGGACTGGAACCGGCAGATAAACCTGACCGCTATCACCGATTACGAAGAGGTACAGATAAAACACTTCCTCGATTCGCTCACAATAGCTCTGGCTTGGCAGCCAGATAGGGGTAATAGCGTTATCGATGTCGGCACGGGCGCGGGCATACCCGGAATTCCGCTTAAGATTGTTTTTTCTGACATAAAGCTGGTCTTGCTGGAGGCTACGGCCAAGAAAGTGTCCTTTTTGCATCACATTACGCAGAAGCTGGGGTTGGACGATGTCGAAATCATAGTCGGGCGGGCGGAAGAGGTCGCTCGTGTTGCCCAGTACCGGGAGAAATTTAAGTTGGTGCTTTCGCGGGCGGTGGCTCCTCTCCCCACGCTGGTAGAGCTGACCCTGCCTTTTTGCGCTCTCGGCGGAAGCTTTATCGCCCAGAAATAGGGGAGTGT
>SOKR01000002.1 GCA_004375675.1 Dehalococcoidia bacterium | reverse complement strand
CCTGTTGAGCCAGCATGTCAACCACCTTGCCCTTCCCCTCATCCCCCCACTGGGCTCCAAGAACCGCGATAACCGGCATTATCCCTCCTCTGAGCTTTCCTTCCTCTTATAACATAAATTGCGCCCTAAATAAAAGGGCTAAGGGCTATTGGCTCTTTTGATTCCGCCAGGCACTGAATAACCGCTGGCCGGCGGTGAAAAAGCTGAAGGCGGCGATGATAGCCAGGGCAATAACCAGGGCGTTTGTCAGGCTGCTCAGCAACAGACCCAGCGCCAGCACGATTATCCTCTCGGAACGGGTAAAGATTCCCCTCCCGGGTTCCAGGCCAGCGTTCAGCGCCCTGGCTCGGATATAGCTCACCAGCAGAGAGCTAACAAAGGCAAGGAAGACCAGCAGCACCAGCCATGTTTCCCCATTGAAGAAGACTAAGATAGCCAGCAGCAGCACCGCATCGGACAATCGGTCGAGGGTGGAGTCGAGGACGCCGCCAAAGGGGGTAACCCGTCCAATATGCCGGGCCAGCGCCCCGTCCAGGATATCGAAATAGCCCGCCGCCAGCACCACAAAGCCAGCGGCAAACGGGTGTCCGGTGATAATAAGCGCCGCCGCCCCCAGGATTAAGACAAAGCCGAACCAGGTTATAATATCGGGGGTTAGCGGTGTCCGGGCCAGAACCCGCACCACCGGCTGGGTAAGACGAGAGGCTATGGCGCGGCGAAACTGGGACAGACTGGCTTTAGAGCCTGATTTTTGTGTAATGGTATTAACGGCACTACCCCCGCTTTTGGCCTAAACTAAAATCGGCGTCGTTTTAGACTGGGGAAACTTCTTCTTCCACGGCGGTTCACTGAGCACCCTGTGGTAATAATCCAGAATAGTGCGGGCAATACTGTCCCAGCCATACCCCAGGGCTTTAGCTCTCCCCTGAGCCCCCATCTCCTGGCGAAGCGGCTCGTCGTTCAAAAGAGAGATTAAAGCCTGGGCCAGGCTTTGGCTATCTTTAGGCGGCACCAGCTGCCCGTCAACGCTATCGCTTATCACGCCGGCATAACCTTCTATGTTTGAAGCCACAATCGGCTTGCCTAGCGCCATCGCCTCAAGCAAAACAATGCCGAAGCTCTCCGAACCGGTGGCTGGGGCACAGAAAATATCGGCGGTCTTATAGTAGCGGGGCAGGTCTTCGTAACTGGCAAAGCCGATAAAGACGACATCTTTAAGGCCGCTCTTAGCCACCTTCTTCTCATATTTGCGCCGCAGCCTGGTGCCGGGACCGACGGCAATAAGCCGTGAATTGGGCACTTCCTGTTTAACCCGCGCGAAGGCGTCAAGCAGATAGTTCAAGCCTTTGCGCTTCTCCATGCGGCCGACAAACAGGATATTCAGCTTGCCGTCTTTGAATTCCTCAATCGGAGCTACATCGGGGGAAAAATGGGCTAAATCGACACCGTTGGGGATAATATTATAGTATCCGGGGAAATGCCCGTGGGCGAACTCCATCGCCGATTTAGACACCGCGATCTTGCCGTCAAGCTTACGGAACCATCTCTTCAAGAAAAACTTGCTAAAGGGTCGCCCGAGATTATAACCCGGTCGGCCGTTAGTGGCATGAAAGGTGCCTACGGTGGCTGTTGGCGACAGACGGAGCACGCTGGTACATAACATGGGCATTAAAGGCTCGTGAAGGTGGATAATATCGAATTTTTCCCGCTCGAGGACTTCCTTTATCTTAGAAGACAGCCACGGGGAGACAGTAAGCCGGGCAATAGAGCCACTGGTGGGAATGGGGCGGGGTCTGCCGATGGGAATGAACCTGTCGCCAAAGCCGGAAATAGCCTTCGAGGCAGGGGCAATGACTCTAACCTCATGACCCATCCGGGTAAATTGCTGCTCCAGACAGGAAATGTGAATGCAGACGCCACCAGGATAAGCGAAATCGTACGGCGAAACCAATGCTATCTTCACCGCTAGCTACCCAAACCTCCGTGGCGGCTCAATCAAACGGGCGTGCTCTCCACTGGTTTATTAGCCGCGATAAACTCTTCCACATTTCGGTGAGC
>SOKR01000122.1 GCA_004375675.1 Dehalococcoidia bacterium | reverse complement strand
GTCAGCTTTTCCGCCGTCGAGATAACCTTACCCACTTCTTCTACGATTCCGGTAAACATCCTCGTTCCCCTTTATTTGGCGACATAGCCGCTGACCATCAGGTCGTCCCCCAGCCTCCCCACCTTCACCCTCTCCAGGTGGAACGACTCGGCGACCTGGCTCACGCCGTCGCCGGCAACGGCCGTCTTGGCATTCGCCCCCCCGATGATAATGGGGGCGATAAAGGCGATAACCTTATCCACCAGCCCCCGGTCGAACAGTGAGCCAATCAGAATGCCGCCCCCTTCGACTATAACGCTGGTGATTTCCCTCTCGCCCAGCGACTTCAATAACTTCTCTAAATCAACCGCCCCGCCCGCCGTGGGCGATTCCAGCACTTCGGCGCCCGCTTTAGTAAAAGCCACCCTCTCATCCGGGCTGAGCCTATGGCCCACTACCAGCAGCGTCTTCCCCGGCTCGCTGAATACTCTTGAGTCTAAGGGCGTGCGCCCGTTCCCATCAACTATCACTCGTAGCGGCTGCTTTCGGGCTACGCCCCCCTTCCCCCCCGAACAGCGGGTGGTGAGGTGGGGGTTATCGGCCAGCAGTGTGTTCACCCCGGCCATAATGGCGTCGCTGGTATAGCGCAAACAGTGAACATATTTTCTGGACTCCGGCCCGCTAATCCAGCGGGAATGTCCCTCTTTGGTGGCAATCTTCCCGTCCAGGCTCATGGCAAACTTGGCGGTGACGAAAGGCATACCCGTGGTGATGAACTTGATATAGGCCTCGTTGACCTCCCTGGCTTCCTCTTCGTGCTCGCCCAGAGCGGTCTTAATCCCCGCCTTCTTCAGCTCTTCCTGCCCCCGCCCCGAAACGATGGGATTGGGGTCGAGCATGGCCATATGCACCTCGCCGATGCCGGCGGAGATGATAGCCCCGGTGCAGGGCGGAGTCCGCCCCTGGTGAGCGCAGGGCTCCAGGGTGACATACATTGTACCCCCCACCGCCTCCCTTCCCGCCTGCTTCAAGGCAAGGACCTCGGCGTGGTGGGAGCCGGGCGGCTGGGTATAGCCCTGCCCGACAACCTCGCCCCCCTTAACCACCACCGCCCCCACCGCGGGGTTAGGGCTGGCCTGCCCCAGAGCCAGCTTCGCCAGAGAGAGCGCCTGCTCCATATAGCCCATAGCACTGCCATTCTAACACCTGCCTCAAAAAAAGTGCAAGCTTGGGGAATTTTATAACCACCCTTTTAAGGTAAAGAGGGGTTTTTCACCCCACAAAAACTTTGTTTTTGCGGGGGCCCCGAATTCACCCCTCTTAGACACCCCATTAGAACGGGGGTGAGGCACACGTACAGGGGGATATATAAGGGGTACCACCCTTGTAGGGTGGGTTTTGGGTGGGACAAAACAACCTACGCTAAACAAGGTGGGGAGGTGGATAGCAAAGCTCCCCTAGCAAGGACACCGCCAGATAAGGTATAATCAAAAAAGGATAGATATATAAATGAAAACGATTCTCCGCGACGTCCTGATAACGCTAGCTATAGCCCTAGCCATTTTCTTCATCCTCAGGACAACCGTCCAGGCCTATAAGGTAATAGAGACCTGCATGGAGCCCAACTACGTTGAAGGCGAATGGCTGCTGGCAAGCAAGGCGACCTACTGGTTCCACGAACCCGAAAGGGGTGACGTAATAATACTCGACCCGCCCTTCGAGACCAAAGAAGTCTATATCAAGCGCCTCATCGCCCTGCCCGGTGACACGGTAGAGGTAAAAGACGGCGCAGTATATATCAACGGCACCGCCCTGGAAGAACCCTATATAATGGAAGCCCCCACCTACACCTTCTCCCCGACAGAACTCGGCGAGGACGAATACTTTGTCCTCGGCGATAACCGTAATAACGCCAATGATTCCCACAGCGGCTGGACGATATCACGCGACGCCATAATCGGCAAAGCCTGGTTTTCCTACTGGCCGATAAGCGAATGGGGAGGGGCCAACAACTACCCGCTGGCAGAGCAGCTTGAAGCCGCTACTTAATAATACCCTTAATAAAGGAAGACTCAAGAATCCCGGGGGGGTGGGAGGCA
>SOKR01000065.1 GCA_004375675.1 Dehalococcoidia bacterium | reverse complement strand
TGGTTCTCCACAGCTTCAATCATCACCGCGTGCTGCATGGTAGGCGTGGTTACCTGCATCCTTCGGGCATGTCCGATAGCGGGGTGGGGAATATCGCCGTCGCCGGCAATCTCGTTGGAGGTATCCACGATGACAACCCGCTTATTCATGTCGTCGGCAAGCACTCTGGCTACCTCGCGCAGCATGGTGGTCTTGCCCACCCCCGGCCGCCCCAGGAGGAGCACGCTCTTGCCCGATTGGATAAGGTCTTCGATAATCTTTATCGTGCCGAAGACGGCTCGGCCCACGCGGCAGGTCAGCCCGATAATACGCCCCTTGCGGTTGCGAATAGCCGAGATACGGTGCAGGGTGCGCTCGATGCCGGCGCGGTTGTCATCCCCGAAGCTGCTCACCCGCGAGGCTACATAGTCGATGGCCTCCTCGTCGACCTCTTTGGAGCCGAGGACCACCTCCCGCTTTAAGAAACGGGCTTGTGGGGTGCGCCCCAGGTCGAGGACTACCTCCAGAAGCTCACTGATGTCCTTCTGGCGGCGCAGCGGCTGGCGGATGTGTGTCGGCAGAATATCGACCAGCTCCTTCAGGTCATCGGTGATTACCTTCTCCAAGATGCCTCCTTAAAGACTCACTTGCCTCCTCACGATATCCAGGAAATACTGGTGGAATCTAAGGTCGTCGGTCAGTTCGGGGTGAAAAGCGGAAACCAGCAGCTCGCCCTGACGGGCGGCGACAGCGGTGCCGTCGGCTAATCGCGCCAGTATTTCGACATCACCGTTCGTCTTTTCGATTAGAGGGGCGCGGATAAAAACGGCGGGAAAGGGCTTTTCCCCCAGCACCGGTATGGAAAGCTCGGTCTCAAAGCTCTCCCTCTGACGGCCGAAGGCATTGCGTTTAACGACTATGTCCATCACGCCGAGAGGGGCTATGGCCTGGTCGGAATTCCTGGTGGAAAGAACTATCATGCCGGCGCAGGTGCCGAATATGGGCAGACCTTTCTGAGCGAGGCGTTTTATCTCCTCGGTCAGGTCGGAGCTAAGCATCAGCTTACCGATGGCGGTGCTCTCCCCACCGGGAATAATAAGCCCGTCCAAACCGTTAAGTTGCGGAGCCAGGCGGACGGGCAAAGCCTCTACCTTCAGTCGGCGTAATGCAGATAAGTGTTCAATAAAGGCTCCCTGCGAAGCAAGGACGCCGATTCTCATACTACCATCCTCGGTGTGCCAGCAGTTCTTCGGTGGGAATTTGCTTTATATCCAATCCGGGCATGGCTTCTCCCAGATTTTTGGAGACCTCGGCGATAATTTTGGGGTCTTGATAGTGGGTAGTCGCCTCGACGACGGCTTTGGCTCTGACCTCGGGGTCGCTGGACTTAAATATCCCTGAGCCGACGAAAACGCCGTCGGCGCCCAGCTGCATCATCAGGGCGGCATCGGCCGGTGTGGCCACCCCACCCGCGGCAAAGTTGACCACGGGCAGCTTACCCGTTTTCTGTACCTCGGCTACCAGCTCGAAGGGGGCTTGTAGCTCCTTAGCCGCTGCCATCAACTCTTCCTGAGGCATGTTCACCAGCTTACGGATGCCGTCCGTTACCGCCCGCATGTGCCTCACCGCCTCGACGATATTACCGCTGCCGGCCTCGCCCTTGGTGCGAATCATAGCCGCCCCCTCCCCGATTCGCCGTAGCGCCTCCCCCAGGTCGCGGCAGCCGCAGACGAAGGGCACCTTAAAGTCGTGCTTCCAGACATGATGGCTTTCGTCGGCCGGGGTCAGCACCTCGGACTCGTCTATATAGTCCACCCCCAGGGCTTCGAGCACCTGGGCTTCGACAAAGTGCCCGATACGGCATTTAGCCATTACCGGGATAGATACCACTTTCATAATAGCTTCGATGACGGTCGGGTCGGCCATACGGGCTACACCACCGGCAGCGCGAATGTCGGCGGGCACTCTCTCCAGTGCCATCACGGCGCAGGCACCCGCCTCCTGGGCGATACGGGCATGCTCGGGGGTAACCACATCCATAATCACCCCGCCCTTGAGCATCTGGGCCCGCCCCGTCTTGACCTTCCAGGTTCCGGTTTCCATACTGTTATCCTTATCCTGCT
>SOKR01000092.1 GCA_004375675.1 Dehalococcoidia bacterium | reverse complement strand
GGGGGATTAAAAGGGTGAGATTGCTTCGTCACTACGTTCCTCGCAATGACAGTAGAATTTGGGCGGTAAACGTTTGCCAGATGGGCTTGCCTATCTGATTTGCATTATGATATGATTATTGACGATTACACCCCAAATTTCTCACCGGTTTGGAGCCCTGATTACGATGAAGGATAAGCTGGCTAAACTGTCTGAATTGGAGAAAAAAGCCAAGGCGGGGGGCGGGGAAAAGCGTATCCAACAGCAGCACGACAAGGGTAAGCTGACCGCCCGAGAGAGGCTTGACCTCCTCCTCGACAAGGGCAGCTTCGAAGAGCTGGACCCGTTTGTTACCCACCGCACCACCGAATTCGGCCTGGCCGACAAGCAATACCCGGGCGACGCCGTCATTACCGGCTTCGGTAAGGTCGACGGGCGGACGGTCTTCGTCTACGCCCAGGACTTCACCGTACTGGGGGGGACGATTTCCGAGGTATCGGCGCAGAAGGTCTGCAAGGTGATGGACATGGCCGTTAAGAACGGGGCGCCCATAATCGCCATCTGGGACTCGGGGGGCGCCCGCATCCAGGAAGGGGTGATGAGCCTCTGCGGCGTCGGCGAGATACTGCTGCGCAATAGTCTATATTCGGGGGTGGTTCCGCAATTGTCGGTGGTGATGGGGCCTTCGGCGGGGGGAGCCGTCTATTCGCCGGCTATCACCGATTTCGTCTTCATGGTCAAGGGCACCAGCCAGATGTACATCACGGGGCCCGACGTGGTCAAGGCGGTTATAAGCATCGATATCACCCACGAAGAGCTGGGGGGAGCCAAGACCCACGCCGAGAAGAGCGGGGTGGCCCATTTTATTTCGGATAACGAGCCCGATTGCCTGAAGAGCGTGCGGCGCTTGCTGGGTTTTCTGCCCCAGAGCTATAAGGAATCAGCGCCGGAGCTAAAGCCGAGCGACGACCCGGAGAGGACGGACGAGAAGCTGCGCACTATTATCCCCGACGCGCCGAATAAGGTCTACGACATGAAGCAGATAATCAACAGCGTCGCCGACAACGGCGACTTTATGGAGGTGCACCAGAGCTTTGCCCCCAGCCTGATTACGGGATTTGCCCGGCTTAACGGCAAGACGGTGGGCATCGTCGCCCAGCAGCCGGCTCACATGGCCGGGATTATCGACATCAACGCCTCGGTCAAGGGGGCCAGGTTCGTCCGCTGCTGCGACGCCTTTAGCATACCGCTGGTGAGCTTCGTCGATGTGCCCGGCTTCATGCCCGGGCCCAAGGAGGAGCAGGGGGGCATCATCCGGCACGGCGCCAAGTTCATCTTCGCCTACGCCGAAGCCACCGTGCCCAAGCTGACCGTGATTACCCGCAAAGCCTACGGTGGGGCCTACATCGTGATGAGCAGTAAGCACCTGCGCGGCGACATCAACTACGCCTGGCCGACGGCGGAAATCGCCGTGATGGGGCCGGAGGGGGCGGTCAATATCATCTACCGGGAGGCCATCGCCAAAGCCAAGGACGGCGATAAGACCCGAAAGGAGCTGGTGGCGCAATATAAGGAGAGTTTCGCTAACCCCTATCAGGCGGCAGCCAGGGGCTATATCGATAACGTCATCGACCCCAAGGTGACCCGGCCCAAGCTGATCAGGGCGCTGGAGTCGCTGCCGAACCGAGGGGACGACACCCGCCCCAAGAAAAAACACGGGAACATCCCGCTTTAGGAGAAGCAATCACCTACCCCCCGCCCCGGGGACACAAAGAGCCGAACGCCCGGAGAGAGGAGTAAATGATGCCGACAGCAAAGAAGACAGCCGCCAGGAACCCGTTAAAGATTACCGACGTTACCCTACGCGACGGACACCAGTCCTCGCTGGCGACGAGGATGATAACCGAGGACATGGCCGAAATCGCCGCCGAGATGAACAAGACGGGGTACTATTCCATGGAGGTGTGGGGTGGGGCTACCTTTGATGTGCCCACCCGCTTCCTCAACGAGGATCCCTGGGAGAGACCCCGCATATTGAAAAAGCTCATGCCCGACACTCCCCTGCAGATGCTGCTGCGGGGGCAGAACCTGGTGGGCTACCGCAACTACGCCGACGATGTGGTTAACGCCTTCGTCCACCACGCCGCCGAGGTGGGGATAGATATTTTCCGGGTCTTCGACGCCGTCAACGACGAGCGCAACTTCGAGGCCAGCCTCAAGGCAATCAAGGAGTGCGGTAAGCACGCCCAGCTTTCGCTATCGTATTCGCTGACCGAGCCCAAACTGGGAGGCCCGGTCTATAACATTGATTATTATGTCAACAAAGCGCAGATCCTGGAGAAGATGGGCGCCGACAGCCTCTGCATCAAGGACATGGCCGGGCTGATTTCGCCCGACGACGCCTTCAAGCTGATTACGGCGCTGAAAAAAGCCATCAAGATACCCGTGCAACTGCACACCCACTACACCAGCGGTATGGCCTCAATGAGCTGCCTCAAAGCCATCGAGGCCGGGGTCGATATTATCGACACCGCCCTGGCTCCTTTCGCCCTGCGCTCTTCCCTCCCCGCCGTGGAGCCCATCGTGGTCGCCCTTAACGGGACGGATAGAGACACGGGGCTCGACCTGGCCCATCTCTTAAAGTTGGGGCAGTATTTCGAGTCCATCGCCCCCAAGTACCGCGACTTTCTGGGCACGACCAAGATGTCCATTATCGACACCGCGGTATTGATGCACCAGGTGCCGGGGGGGATGATAACCAACCTGGTGGCGCAGCTCAGAGAGGCGGGCGCGTTGGATAGAATCGAGGAGGTCTACGCCGAGTTGCCCCGCGTCCGAAAAGAACTGGGCTACCCGCCGCTGGTGACGCCCACCAGCCAAATCGTGGGCATCCAGGCGGTGCAGAACGTCCTCTTCGGGCGCTACAAGATGATTTCCGACCAGATAAAGGACTACTGCTACGGGCTCTACGGCAAGCCCCCCGCCCCCATCGACCCCAAGGTGCAGAAGCTCGCCCTCAAGGGCTACCCGCGGGGGGAGAAGCCCATCACCTGCCGCGCTGCCGACATGCTGGAGCCGGAGCTGGAGAAGGCCAAGAAGGAGACCAAGGACATCGCCAAGGATATCGGCGACGTTCTTATCTATGCTTTATACCCCACCACGGGGATGCGCTTTTTGCGCTGGAAATACGGGCTGGAAGAGCCGCCCGCCGATGTCAAGCCCAAGACCATGGAGGCAATAAAGCGCGAGGACGAGCTTATCGCCAAGATAAAGGCGGGCGAGATGACCGAAGCCGCCCAGGCCGCCCCGGCCGCGGGGGGCGTTCAAAACTACCGCGTCTATTTCGGCGACCAGGTCTTTAATATCGGTCTGGAAGCCACCGGTGCCGGCGCGCCAGCGGCGCCGACAGCGCCCCGGGCAACACCGCCGACACGACCGGCAGCGGCACCACAGCCCGCGGCCAAGGCCCCCGAAGCCAAAAAAACCGAGCCCAAAGCGCCGCCGCCCAAGGCCGGCGAGACGGTGATTACCGCCCCCATGCCCGGCATCATCATACGCTACGAGGTAAAGGTGGGCGACACCGTCAAGGCTAACGACGTGGTGCTCATACTGGAAGCGATGAAGATGGCCAACGCCATAACCGCCCCGGTGGGGGGAAAGGTCAAAGCCATAAACTTCACCGACGGCGATAAAGTAGCCAGAGACGAGGTTCTGGCGGTAATCGGCTAGACAAGTAAGGCTCACGTGGGTAAAACATTAGCTGAGAAAATTCTGACGCAAAAGTCGGCGGGCGACGCCTGTGCCGGCGATATCATTATATCCCGGGTGGACCTGGCCTTCGTGCAGGACACCACGGGGCCGCTGACGGTAAGGCAGTTCCAGGCCGGCAAATTCAAGCGGCTGGCCAACCCCAAAAAGACGGCGCTGTTTTTCGACCACGCCGCCCCCAGCCCCAACCGCCAGCTTTCCAACGACCACCAGCTCCTGCGGCAGTTCGCCCAGGATACGGGCTGCCTGAAATACGACGTCGGCAGCGGCGTCTGCCACCAGGTGGTCGCCGAAGCCCTGGCCAAACCGGGGGACGTCGTTATCGGCGCTGATTCCCACACCGTGACCGCGGGGGCGCTGGGGTCTTTCGCCACCGGCATGGGCTCCTCGGATGTCGCCATCGTTTTCGCTTTGGGCAAGACCTGGCTGAGGGTGCCCGAGAGCATAAAGATAAACATCAGGGGGAAGTTGCGCCCCGGTGTCAGCGCTAAAGATTTGGTGCTGCAGCTTATCGGCGCTATCGGTGCCGACGGTGCCACCTATAAGGCGCTGGAGTTCGGGGACAGTGGTTTAGCTAACCTGACAATGTCCGACCGCTTTACCGTAGCCAACATGGCGGTGGAGGCGGGGGCTAAAGTGGGGCTTTTCCCCAGCGACAGCATTACCGAGGCATACTTAAAGGCGCAGGGGCGGGGAAAAGACTTCCAGCCCCTTTCGGCGGACAAGGACGCCAGCTACGAAAAGGAGATTAACATAGATTTGGGGAGGCTGGAGCCGATGGTGGCCAAGCCCCACCAGGTGGATAATGTAGCCACGGCTAAAGAGCTTAAGGGGACCAGGATTCAGCAGGTGTTTATCGGCACCTGCACCAACGGGCGGCTGGAGGATTTAGCCGTTGCCGCCAATATCGTGAAGGGTAAAAAACGCCACCCCGATACCCGGCTGGTGGTGGCACCGGCTTCGCCGAAGGTTTTGCTGGGGGCTATCGCCGCGGGCTACATCAAGGCATTGGTAGAGGCAGGGGCGGTTATCCTGCCCCCGGGCTGCGGCGCCTGTTTGGGACTGCACCAGGGGGTGCTGGCTGACGGGGAATCCTGCCTTTCCACCGCCAACCGCAACTTCAAGGGGCGTATGGGCAACCCTGAAGCCTTTATTTATCTGGGCAGCCCGGCTACGGCGGCGGCTTCAGCCATCGCCGGCGAGATTACCGACCCCAGAGAGGTGAGATAGTGCTTAAAGGACGAGCCTTTAAATTCGGCGACAACACCTCCACCGACCATATCACGCCGGGTAGGCTGGCCCACCTGAGGAGCAACCTGCCCGAATTAGCCAAGCACGTGCTGGAGGACGCCGACCCGACCTTCGCTTCCCGGGTAAAGAAGGGGGACTTCGTCGTCGCCGGCAGCAATTTCGGGCTCGGCTCCAGCCGCGAGCACGCGCCTCTGGTCATCAAGATGGCCGGGGTGAGCGCGGTACTGGCCAAGTCGGTTGCCCGTATCTTTTTCAGGAACGCTATCAATCTGGGGCTGCCGGTGCTAATATGTGATACCGACGGCATTAACGACGGAGACACGCTGGAGGTCGACCTGGCCGGGGGCACGGTCAACGATGTCACCAACGGCCAGCAACTCACCTTCGGCAAACTGCCCGAGGTCATGCTCAAGATTCTGGGGGAGGGGGGGCTCCTCCCCTACATCCAGAAGCACGGCGACTTTAAGCTTTAAAGGAATAACTATGGTTCATAATGTCACCCTTATCCCCGGCGACGGAATAGGGCCCGAGGTCAGCGAGGCGACGAAAAGAGTCCTCGAAGCCAGCGGCGTCCGCTTTAAGTGGGATGTTGCCTATGCCGGCGCCGAAGCCCTGGAGGAATTCGGCGCCCTTCTTCCCGAAGCCACGCTGGCTTCCATCAGGCAGAACCGCGTCGCCATCAAGGGGCCGGTGACCACCCCCGTAGGCTCGGGGTTCAGGAGCGTTAATGTCGCCCTGCGTAAGAAGCTGGACCTTTACGCCTGCCTGCGCCCCTGCAAGATATATTCGGGGGCGCCGACGGTTTTTAAGAACGTCGATATCGTCATCGTCAGGGAGAACACCGAGGGCCTCTACGCGGGCATCGAGTTCGAGGAGGGCAAGCCGGAGACGGCCCGGCTGCGGCAGCTGGTCTTCGAGGCGACGGACAGTGAGGTCAGGGAGGATTCGGGTATAAGTTTAAAGGTCATCTCGGAGATGGCCAGCCGCCGCATCGTCAGGTTTGCCTTTGAGTACGCCCGCGCCCACAACCGAAAGAAGGTCACCGCCGCCCACAAAGCCAACATCATGAAGTTTTCCGACGGTCTCTTTTTAGCCACCGCCCGAGATGTTGCCCAGGAATATCCCGACATCGAGTTCGAGGATAGAATCGTGGACAACCTCTGCATGCAACTGGTGAAAAAGCCGCAGCAGTTCGATATCCTGGTGCTGCCCAACCTCTACGGCGACCTTATCTCCGACCTCTGCGCGGGGCTGGTGGGGGGGCTGGGGCTGGCACCGGGCGCCAACCTGGGCGACGACATGGCTATCTTCGAAGCCACCCACGGCAGCGCCCCCAAATACAAGGGGATGAACAAGGTGAACCCGATGTCGATGATGCTCTCCGGGGTGATGATGCTGAAGCACCTCGAAGAGAAGGAAGCCGCCGACAGGCTGGAGGGGGCTATCGCCGCCGTCATCGCCGAGGGTAATGACGTCACCTACGACATGAAGCCCAACGGCGCCGAGGCCGTGGGCACCTCGCAGGTCGCCGACGCCGTAATCAAAAAGATGAGGGAAATAAAATAGCCAAGATCAGCATTATCGGGGCGGGGAATGTGGGCTCATCCACTGCCCAGCGCATCGTCGAGCGGGGCTACGCCGAGGTCGTCCTGCTCGATATCATCGAGGGGCTGGGACAGGGTAAGGCGCTGGATATATTGCAGTCGGCGCCCGTGCTCAACGCCGAGATAAGGCTCAGCGGCACCAGCGATTATAAGGATACCGCCGACTCCGAGCTGGTCATCGTCACCGCCGGGCTCTTCCGCAAACCGGGCATGACCCGCGACCAGCTACTGGCGGCTAACGCCGAAATCGTGGGCGGGGTCGTCAGGAACATCGTTAAATACTCGCCGCAGTGCGTTATCCTTATGGTCAGCAATCCCTTAGACGCCATGACCTACCTGGCCGTTAAGGTAAGCAAACTTCCCCGCCAGCGCGTCGTCGGCATGTCGGGGGTGTTAGATTCCGCCCGACTGAGCGCCTTCTCCGCCGCCGAGCTCGAAGTTTCGCCCAAAGACGTCTCCGCCTGGGTGCTGGGCGCGCACGGGCAGAACATGGTGGTTATCCCGCGCCTGCCCACGGTCAAAGGCAAGCCGCTCACCGAGCTTTTGCCCAGGGAGACCATAGATACGCTGGTGGAGCGCACCATACACGGCGGGCGGGAAATCGTCGACCTGCTCAAGACCGGCAGCGCTTTTTACGCCCCCTCGGCGGGCATCGCCCGCATGGCCGAGGCTATCATCTTGGATAAAAAGGAGGTGCTGCCCTGCGCCGCTCTCCTCGACGGGGAGTACAGGATAAAGGACAGCGTCATCGGCGTACCGGTAAAGCTGGGCCGGGGCGGCATCGAGGAGATAGTAGAGCTGGATTTGAGCGCCGAGGAAAAGCAAAAATTGTATGATTCCGCCGAGGGCGTTAAGAAGTTGATTGAGAAGATGGGGGTGGGGTAAGATTGCTTCGTCGCTACGCTCCTCGCAATGACAGTGGGGTTACGAAATCCCCCTTAATCCCCCTTTGCAAAAGGGGGAAACTGGGTGGGG
>SOKR01000013.1 GCA_004375675.1 Dehalococcoidia bacterium | reverse complement strand
AATATAGCCTTTATCCTCATCGGCGTCGGCATACTGGTTCTAATCGGCTGGGCGGTTAAAGGCTTCTTTATGGCGGCGGACATCCCCCTGCTCATCCGCATCGCCGTCGGCGCCATCGCTGCCGGAGTATTAGTGCTCATCGGCATAGTCATCAAGGACCGCATCAAAAAGGCTAAGACCGATGATTTCAAGGAGGTTGAGAAGTGATTATCAGCACCTCGGCTCAGATTGAGGGAAAAGCTATCGCCAGGACTATCGGTATGGTCAAGGGCAACACTATCCGCGCCCGCCACATCGGGCGGGATATCATGGCCGGGCTGCGGGGCATAGTCGGCGGCGAGATAAGCGAATACACCAAGATGATGGCTCAAGCCAGAGAAGAAGCCATTCAGAGAATGGTAGAGGATGCCGAAAAACAGGGGGCTAACGCCATAGTCAGTATGCGCTTCACCACCTCGATGATTATGCAGAACGCTTCGGAGATACTGGCCTACGGCACGGCGGTGGTGTTGAAATAACTAGCGCCCCGTCAGCCACGCCCAGAAGGCGCGCCAGAATCTAAGCCCCACCCTACCCCTCATCAACTCCAATTGTTGCCTCTCCACGATGGGAAAAGCGTTTATCTCGTCTATCTCCGGCTTTAATTTAGCCAGTTCTTCCTCGGCGTTTTCCCCGGCCATAACCTCGTCGATGCGCTGCGCCATCGCCTGCGCCGATTTAACGCGTTTCTCGCCCAGCTCGGCCATCCCCTGGGGGATAATGCCGTACTTCGCCTTCAAGCCGTTCAAGCCCAGTATCGCCTCGTAAGCGCTGTCCATGACCTGCTGGCGACTCATCCACCTCGTCTCGTAGTTCAGGGAGTCCCTCCAGTTGGGCGCCGCCAGCGCCTGGCGGTGCTCCTCCAGCGTCTTAAAGAGGACGTTATAGCCGTAGCGCTTGGGCTGCTCGAAGCCCAGGCTCCCCGGGTCGAGGAAGGGGGAGATGGGGGCGATAAAGAGGAAAAGCCGCTTGTCGCCCTTAAACCTCTGAAAGAGGTGGTCGCAGTAGTCGATGGTCTCCCTCACCGACTGCGGCGTCTGCTTGGGTAGGCCGATCATAAAGAAGATGTCCATCCGCCCGCAGCCGGCATCCAGCGCCTCGGCAATCGTCCGCTCCAAATCCTCGTTGGAGTAGTTACGCCCCGAAGCCTTGCGGACTACAGGGTCGTGGGATTCGGGGGAAATCTCCAGGCAGAAGTTGGGGCAGGCCTGGCCCATGCGCTTTATAAAGCCGGGCGGGGCGGGGTTAAAAAGCTCCAGGATGAGCTGGTTTTTGACCCCCTCCACCCCCCGCAGCACCTCCTCGGCATAATCTTCTCCGGGCTGGAGCAGGTCGCCCAGGATAAAGATAGGCCCCGTGCTGAATTTCTCAATTTGCTTAACGTTACGAACCACGGCTTCCGGAGAGCGAAAGACGGGCCTCTCCCGCCCGTAGCACTTGCGGAAGGCGGCGGCGGAGCCGCCGCAGATAACGCAGTTCTCCTTACAGCCCTTGCCGGTGAGCACGGCGGTAATGGGGTAGTCCTTCCAGCCCTTGAAGGGGGCGTAGCTGGCCAGGTCGCGGTATCTTATAACCGAGCGCATGGTGTCGGCGTAGTTATTCACCATGAGATGGCTCAGGTCGGTGGGGATGTGGGTGAAGGGGTTTTCATGTATCCGGCCCTTCTCGTCCTTCCAGGCCAGATTGGGCACCTTATCGGGCTTGACGCCGTGCTTGATGCAGTCCATAAGCTGGCGGAGCGGCTCCTCGGTGGAATCGCCCCTCATCACGTAATCGACCTCGGGATACTGGATTAGCTCTTTGTAGAAATAGGTCGAGGAAAGGCCGCCGAAGACCACTTTAGAGTCGGGGTGGTGTTTTTTGACGATGCGGGCGACCTCGATGGCGCCGTGGGAGCTTACCAGCCAGTGCAAATCGATGCCGAAGGCGGGCGCTTTGAGCTTCTTTATCATCGCCTCGGCGTCGAACTTCCTATCGCTCAGCATCCGCACCGCCAGGTTAACGATGCGCACCCGGTAGCCCGCGTTGCCCAGGTACTCGGCGATGCTGGTAAAGCCGATGGGGTACATCTCGAACATGGAAGACGAGGGAATCAGGTCGGCGAC
>SOKR01000096.1 GCA_004375675.1 Dehalococcoidia bacterium | reverse complement strand
GCCAAGTTCATCACCGCCGGCTGCAAGGACTCGCTGCGGGGGGTGGTCAAGCAGCGCATGAAGCAGAGGGGAATCGAATGTAAGTGCATCCGCTGCCGTGAGTATGGCCACCGGGCGCGGGAAGGCCGGGAAACGGGCGAGCCCCGGCTGGTGAGGATGGACTACGGGGCGGCGGGGGGCAACGAAATCTTTCTCTCTTTTGAGGATGAAAACGAAACCCTGTTCGCCATACTGCGGATGCGGATTCAGCCCAAGAGTAAGTCCAACGAAAATTCGGCTTTGATACGGGAGCTGCATGTTTACGGGCCTGAGGTCCCCCTCGCCAAGCAGAATAGGGAGGCGGCTCAGCACAAGGGGCTGGGCAAAGCCCTGCTCCGGGAGGCGGAGCGAATCGCCGCCGAGGAATTCGGGGCGCCGCAAATGACCATCCTGAGCGGCGTCGGCGCCCGGGAATACTACCGTACCGAGTTCGGCTACCAATCGCAGGGGGACTATATGGTCAGGGACTTGGGGGGTGGGGGGTAAGGCTAGCGGTCTTCGTCTTCTTCCAGCTCCCTTAAGCGCCCGTCCCCGATGCCAAAGTGGTGGGCTATTTCGTGGCGGACCACCTTGCCTATCTCCGCCGTAATGCTGGCATCGTCACGGCACTTGGCTTCAATCGGCTTCTGGAAGATGGTTATCTTATCGGGGGGCACCAGCCCGTAATGCCCGCCGCGCTCGGTCAGGGGCACGCCCTGGTAAAGACCGAGTAATCCGTACCGATTCCTCAGCCCTAATCTAGCCAGATCATGGTGCGACGGCCAGTCTTCCACCACCACGTCAACGTTCTCCAGCCGAGCGTGAAACTCCTCGGGCAGGCTTGCCACCGCCCTCTCCACCAGCCGTTCGAATCTCTCTCTGTCCATGATCATTATCCCCTAGTCTTTTCCGCTCTTCCGAAACCGCCAGACGACCCACAGAATCAGTCCGCAGATAGCCACGCCGCTGGCTATGAGCATGCTGGCTATCAATACGCTTAAGAAGGAAGACGCCTTAGGCGAGGGGACGAAGCGGATAAAGTGAATGACGCAGCCAACGATACCCCCGCCGGCTATTACCGTAGCCAATATCGCCACCGGCAGGCTTCTTAGCTTTTTCAGGCTGGGCTTGATAGCCAGGTAGAGGAGCAGGGCGTAGGTGCCCAGAATAGCCACCATGAGCAGGATTATTATAGCCATGCTACCCGCGTGGCTGGCGGAGGCAATCCCCCAGGCGAGGCGAGTAATGGCCGCCCCCAGCGCCAGGGTCAGAGCCACTATTACCCATATCCTTAGATACAGGCTTTTCATACCGTTAGTTACTCCTCAGGTAGTCTATCGCCCACTGGACGGCGTCCTCACCCTCAAGCTCAAGTTCATAGTCGGGGTATATCCCTTCGCCCTCTATGAGGCGACCGTTGGGGGTGAACCAACGGGCGTTGGTGATATAGAGCCCGGAGCCATCACCGAGACGGCGCAGGATATTGACGCTGCCCTTGCCGAAGGTCCTGGCGCCGGCAATGGTGGCGCGCTCGTAGTCCTGCAGGGCACCCGCCAGCAGCTCGCTAGCGCTGGCGCTGTATTCATCGACCAGGACCACCAAGGGCAGGTCGGTGGTTATGCCACCAACCTCTACCCGGTAAACATCATGATTCCCTTCATTATCGACCACGTCAACCACCACCCCCTCCTCCAGGAAGAAGCCGGCGACATCAACCACTGTATCCAGCAAGCCCCCGGGGTTGCTGCGCAGGTCAAGAACTATGCCCTCGGCCCCCTGCTGGACTATGGCTTCCATCACCGGTAACAGCTCCCCAGTGGTGCGCTCGGAAAAATGGCTGATAATAATATAGGCGATCTCTTCCCTCATCTCGAATTCGACGCTGGGCACCTCGATAACCGCCCGTATTATCGAAATCAGCTCGGGTTCGGTCTCGCCCTCATGGAGGACGAGGAGGTCGACCCGCGTGCCCTCGGGACCCTGGACAAGGAGCACCGCCTCAGCCAGGCTCATGCCCGTAGTAGACTGACCATCGACCTCCAGAATTACATCGCCCGCCCTGATACCGGCTCTATCCGCCGGTGAATCGGCAATCGGGGCAATAATCATCAGCTGCTCGTCTTTAATGGTTACATAGGCTCCAATGCCCTC
>SOKR01000125.1 GCA_004375675.1 Dehalococcoidia bacterium | reverse complement strand
ATAAAACCCCCGATAAAACTGCCCGGGATACTGCCCAGCCCGCCTAAGACGATAACGATGATGGCGATGAAGGTATATTGCATACCCATAGCTGGATTGAGGGGGACCCGCATGCTTATAAGTACGCCGGCAATACCGGCCATCAAAGCACCAAGGCCAAAGCATATAGCCAGCACCCGGTTGATGTTTACCCCCATGAGGCTGGCCGTTTGTGGGTCTTGAGCCGCTGCCCGAATTGCTTTTCCAATGCGGGAACGGGCTAAAAACAGGTAGAAGGCCACACCTATGCCTATCGCAAAGCCGAGGATTACCAGCTTGTTGGCACTAAATATCGCTCCCCAAATATCGACCCCAAAGTTTAAATAAGAGTACGCCCTATAGTCGGCACCCCACCCCATCAAAACTAAATTTTGGATGATGAAGAGGAGACCAAAAGTAGCTAACAGAGAACTGGCCTCAAAGGCACCCGTGTTTGGCGCCTTGAGGCTAAGTTGGTGGAATAGAGTCCGATGAAGTAGAAAACCGATTATGAATATAATAGGACCAATAATGGCCAGACAAACAAGCGGGTTGATGCCAAATACGGTGTAAAGTGTGAAGGTGCCGAAAGCGCCGATCATGATGAACTCGCCGTGAGCGATGTTCAGCACCCGGGCAACGCCGTACTGCAGGCTCAAGCCCATAGCAATCAGGGCATAGATACCACCCAGCAGCAAACCGCCAATCGCTATATCCAGGATGGTTACAATGCTTTCCGGCATAATGATAACTTCCTAGCTTTGGTAATCATGGGCGCAGGCTGCCTTAAGAGGTGCAGGATAAATCCCCTCCGGAGAAAATAACCACCCTCCCCGGGGGTTATCTTCACACCCCTCCAGACAGCCTGCTCCCTATTTCCGCTAAACTGCTAAACTCTTAAACTTCTAAAATGTAAAATGTCTATTCCGCAGGAGGTGCTGGCCAATTCGGCTTGGGATAAATCCAATCTGCCGTGAGCACTGTGTTCGGCCAGTCACCGCCGCCTACGATTTCCATTGTTCCACCCTGCCACTGACCAATCTCACCGGGATGGGTTTCCTTAGCCAGCATCCCACCGCCGTCACCGAACATCTCGAAGTGGGTCGGTCCCAGAATGGTATCGAACGTCGTGGTAGCTATGTAATCCCTTATCGTGGTCTGGTCAAGGGTTCCAGTCGCCTCGATAGATTGCTGCCAGATGTCCACGAAAGCCCAATAGAATGGGACTCCCCACCAATCCACGTTTGGAAAGCCGACGAGAGCCTCGAGCTCACCAAAGAATTCGGCAAATTCGGGAGATGTCTTGCTGTTGGCCGCGGAAAAACAGGATACTCCCTCTATCGTATCAACGCCAAATGTGGCTCCATAAAAGCCGAAATTGGCTCCAGGGCCCATGATAACGGCCGGCGGGTTAAAGTCAAGTACCAGCATCTCACCGGTAACCGGCAGGACTATAGGGGGATAGGCAAAGACGCAGAAGACATCGGGGTTAGCCGCCTTGGCGTCCTTAACTAAGAGTGAGAAGTCCGTATAGGTTATGGGAACACTCTTGTTAGCCAGTACCTGAATTCCTACCCTGTCGAATTCCATAGCCGCCACGCCGCCATACTCCACGCCGTGGAGGTCGGCAATGGTGATCATATAGGCTGTCTCAGCGCCAGCTGCCGCACACATGTCAGCGAAAACCGGCAACTGGTAGTGGTCGGAGAAGCTCAGGGAGATAAATACGAAGGGCAGACTGTAAAGCGAATCCCTCATAATCGTAGCGCCGCCCTCGGCTGTGATAAGTACCATCTCGTACTTATTGGCTATAGAGGCTTGAGCCGCAATGAAAGGGGTGCTACAGGCGGAGAACAGAATGTCAACCTCGTCTTCCAATATCAGTCTTTCTGTCAGCCTCACCATGTTGCCCATATCACTGGCATCATCATATATGAGGTACTCTATGGGCAAGCTCTTGCCATACTCTTCCACATATATCCCGCCCGCGGCATTGACCTGTGTCTGCCACAACTCCATGATTGGTTTCATTGCCGCGTCTCCGATAGCAGCATTGGGACCAGTTAGAGGCCTGGCCGCGCCAATAACGATGCTATCTTTGGTGACCGGGGGTGGTCCGTTACCGTTAACGTCGCCGTTGTCGTCAACTTCGTCCTCGCAAGCAACGAACAAGCCGCCGACTAGTAACATTACCACCGAGAATATAATCAATATCTTCTTGCTCACTTGTCTCTCCTTTCTTGAGTTTCAAGGATGGTGTTACTTCGTAAACGTCGAAAAATCTCACATAGGCTCACCCCCCATTCTTTGATAAATGATATCGGCTTTGGTACCCTGGTAAAATTGCGAATACAGTGCCTTGGCCACTTTCAGGCAAATCGACCTTGTCAGAATGATACACCCCGATATGGCAGTTGTCAATGCACCCAGCCTCTTATGAGATATGTTCGGCGCCACCGAAAGATTTCTCCTGTCCACTTAGACAGCGCCCAAAGATATCCGGAGCATCCGCTAAATTCTAGTTGCTGTGAAAGTATAAATAACCTCCACCACTTTGTCAAGATGGTGGGCGGTACCGGGCTCGAACCAGTGACCTCTGCGATGTCAACGCAGTGCTCTAACCAACTGAGCTAACCGCCCACAAGGCAAAGGATATTCTACTAGATACCCCGGCTTCGGTCAAGGCTCTTGCCCCTCACCCTGTTCTCGATAAAGCTGACCAAGAAAAGCAGCACACCGCTGGCCAGCAGACCCCCCAAATCCAGGTACTTTATCTCGAACAGCTTGCTCACCAGCGCCATCCCCCCGCCCCCGATAATCGCCGCCAGCGCCCCTAAAGAAGTGACTTTCAGCTTATCCTTATAAAAACCGGCCAGCACCGGCAAAATCACGCCGCAGGTATAGACGGTATAGGCAAAGAGCAGGGAACTTATCACCCCTTTAAGCGCCAGCGCCACCAGCAGCGAGCAAATCCCCAGCAGCACTATCCCCCATCGGGAAAGCGCCAGGAGCTTACCCTGGCTCAACGAAGGCTTAAACCGCCCCACGATATCCACCGAAAGTATCGTGCTGGCCGTCAGCAAACAGGTGTCGGCGGAAGACATCACCGCCCCCAGCAACGCCGCCAGCACTATATAACCCAGCAAGGGCGGCAAGACCCCGGTTATCACCGTGGGGAAAGCCTGCTCCGGCGAAATGGCGGGGAACATAGCCGACGCCCCCATGCCGATCAGGGTAATACCCAGGGCAAAGGGGATAATCAGCGCCGCCGCCCAGAAGACCGATGTCCGTGCCGTCCGGCCGTCCTTGGCGCAAAACAGGCGGGAATACATATCCGGCCCCACCACGTAGGTCAACCCCACCAGCAGGAGCAGGGAGACCAGCTCGTAGCCGCCGAACGACTCGCTGACAGGGAAAGCGAACTGTCCCGCGGGCAAAGCCTCTTGTAATCCCCCCCACCCCCCGACGCGGGTCAGCACCAACGCCAGCCCGCCGAAGATGCCCAGGAAAATTATCCCCACCTGGATAATATCGGTGCGGATGACGGAATACTGCCCGCCGAGGACGGTATAGGCGATAAAGACGACGCTGAAGATAATCATCCACATCGTCGGGTCGCCCATTCCCAGCACGCTCAATATCTTCCCCGAAGCCACAATCTGGGCGGCGATAACCCCCACCCAGGAAACAACGATAAGTATGGAAACGGCCAGCCCGATGCGCTTGTCGTACTGCTTCTCCACCAGCTCGGGCAGGGTGTAAAGCCCGAACTGCCGTACCTTCCCCGCCAGGAAAATCCCCAGAACTATCAGCCCCACCGTGCCCACCAGCAGCCACCACATCCCGGTCAGCCCCTGGCTGAAGCCCAACCCCGCCATGCCCACCGTGGCTGAGCCGCCGATAATAGTCGCCAGCAGCGAGCCGGTAATAAAAAAAGAAGAGCCGCTTCGCCCCGCCACAAAGAAATTAGCCGCTCCCCCCGCCCTCCTACGGCTCCACAGCCCGATGGCAATCATGACTATAAAATAAACGACGACTATTATAAGTCCCGTCATTCCACATCCGTCCTTTGACTTAAAATGGTCATAAGATAATCGGTGCGTGCCGAGGGCATAATGGCTCTATAATAAGGAAACTGGCTCGGAATAATATCGCTCGGAGTTACCTGCCTGGCTTGGTGCTGCCGATAAGGGCGATCTCTATATTCTTACCGCAGTGGGGACAGGTGACATTAAGGACAACGGGCTGCAACATTATGCGTTCGGCAACGGCGGTAACCATCGAGTCGATACTATCCAGGCGGTTGTCCAGCATGTCGAGGCGCCGCTTGATGCGTTCCAGGTCCTGCGCCTTGCTGGCTTTCGCCGCGGGTCTAGCTTTCTCCGCCAATCAGACACCTCTCAGAGGGATAATGGTAAGCCACATTATATGGGTAAAAAATCGCGATGTCAAAGCCCCCTTATTTTCCCCACTCCTGTCTTTCTTCCCACCCCACCCCGATTTTATCTATTCCCACCCACCACCCTTTAAGGTAAAGAGGGGTTTCGCCCCTCTTAGACACCCCGAAAAGCAGGGTTAAGGAGCGCTAGCTCATTAGAGTAGGCAGGGTGGGAAGAAAAACGCACGTTCACCAGGGTAGGGAGGTGGTGCGGAAAACCCCCCAATAAGGGGCTAATAGGGGTCTAACCCCTGTAGGGTGGGACGGGTGGGAAAATAAGACCTGCGCCAACAAGGTAGATGGGGATGGGCGGAGGTTTATAAAAACCTTACCGATAATCTATTGATTTATTAAAAACATCGGCATATACTAGGAAATAACAAAGTGTGAAGGAGGGAGCCAATGCCCGAGAAAGAAATCGGCAAGGTAAGCGACTTCTTCGCTCGGCCGGTGGTAGCAGGCGTTGAGATGAGCGGCGGCATTAAAGTGGGCGACAAAATCCATATCAAGGGTCACACCACCGATATGGAAATGCTGGTCGACTCGATGCAGATTGACAACGCCGAAGTTACCGAAGCCAAGGCCGGAGACTCCGTTGGCATCAAGGTCGACGACCGGGTAAGGCGGGGTGACACCGTCTTCAAGGTTACTGACTAAAAGCCAACCTCAAAGTAACTAGAAAGCGAAAAATATGGCACTAAAGATACTGATAGAGCGTCATGTAAAACAGGGTAAAGAAGGCTATTTAATCGAACTGTTAAACAACCTGCGCACCGAGCTGCTCTCCCAACCCGGCTATGTTTCCGGTGAGCTGCTCCAGAGCCAGGAAGACAAATCCACCATCTTTGCCCTCAGCACCTGGCAGAGTGAACTTGACTGGAAGTCCTGGGAAGGCGACCCCAAGCGCTTAGAGCTTGAATCCAGGATTGAATCGCTCTTGACCGAACCGTCCAAGCTAACGGTGGCTACATCCTTTTAAGCGGCTGTCAAAAGTTAGACTATGCCCTTAACCAGGTTCGCCATCTCGATGGCGCTGACAGCGGCTTTAAAGCCCTGGTTCCCCTCTTTGGTTCCGGCCCGCCCGATAGCCTGCTCCAGGGTATCGGCGGTGACTACGCCGTAGATAACCGGCAGCCCCACCTCCAGCCCCACCATGGCAATCCCCTTGGTCACCTCGGCGGCAATGTATTCAAAGTGAGGCGTTCCCCCCCGCACCACCGCCCCCAGGCAGATAACAGCGTCATAGCGCTTGGTCTGGGCTAACTTCTTGGCAATCAGGGGAATCTCGAACGAGCCCGGCACCCAGGCGACATCGATATCCGCCTCGTTAACGCCGTGGCGAATCAGTGCGTCCTGCGCCCCGTCGACCAGCTTCTGGGTGATAAACTCGTTGAAACGGGAAACGACCAGCCCGAACTTCAGCCCCTTCCCCACCAGCATTCCTTCGATAGGCTTGCTCATTGCTTTCTCCTTTATATTAATTATCGGCGATATCCGGTATATCCAAGCGGTGACCCATCTTCTTCTGTTTGGTCACCAGGTAGTCGCGGTTATAGGGGTTGGGGGTAATAATAATCGGCATCTTCTCCACTACTTTGAGCCCGTAGCCCTCCAGCCCGATAACCTTCTTCGGGTTATTGGTCAAAAGCCTGATTTCGTGTAGCCCCAGGTCGGCCAGAATCTGGGCGCCGATGCCGTAGTCACGCAGGTCGGAAGGGAAACCCAGGGAAAGGTTAGCCTCCACCGTATCCAGCCCCTCATCCTGAAGGGCGTAAGCCCGTATCTTATTATGGAAGCCGATGCCCCGCCCCTCCTGCCTCATATAAAGGAAGACGCCCCGCCCCCCCTTGGCGATAGTCTCCATAGCCAGCCCTATCTGGTCGCCGCAGTCGCAGCGCAGGCTGCCGAAGACATCCCCTGTAAGGCATTCGCTGTGCACCCGCACCAAAACCGGCTCCTCGCTGGCTATATTCCCCATCACCAGCGCCAGGTGTTCGTCGGGGTCGATGTCGCTACGGTAGGCGATGGCGGTGAACTCGCCGTATCTGGTGGGCAGCTTGGCTTCAGCCACCCGGTGCACCAGTTTCTCGTGGCGTCGGCGGTAGGCGATAAGGTCGGCTACCGATATTATCTTGATTTCGAACTTGTCGGCAATCTCTTCGAGCTGGGGCAGCCGCGCCATGGTGCCGTCCTCGTTCATAATCTCGCAGATAACCCCCGCGGGATAGAGTCCGGCTAACTTGGCTAAATCGACGATGGCTTCCGTTTGCCCCGCCCGCACCAGCACCCCACCCTCTCTGGCCCGCAGCGGGAAGATATGCCCCGGCCGGACCAAATCGTCGGGCTGGGTGGCGGGGTCGATTACCACCTTGACGGTCTGCGCCCGGTCCGCCGCCGAGATACCGGTGGTGGTGCCCTGCTTGGCGTCCACCGACACGGTAAAGGCGGTGCCGAACTTGCAGGTGTTCTCGTCGACCATCAGGGGCAACTGCAACCTGTCCAGCCGCTCTCCCACCGCCGGCACGCAGACTAAGCCCCGCCCGTACTTGGTCATAAAGTTAATCGCCTGGGGGCTTACCTTTTCCGCCGCCAGCGCCAGGTCGCCCTCGTTCTCGCGGTCCTCGTCATCGACGATGATGATGAACCTTCCCTCTTTTATATCCTTAACCGCTTCCGTTATGCTCGATAATCCCATATCTACTCTCCCTGTTAACCTACCAGGAACCCGTGCTCCTGTAAAAAGTCAATGGTTATGCCGCCGCTATGCGGCTTATTTAATTGTTCCACATATTTAGCAATAATGTCCACCTCCAAGTTGACCACCTCCCCCACCCCCCTGTTCCCCAGGGTGGTGTGTTCACGCGTATAACCGACTATTGATACCTGAAACGAGCTGCTATCTCTGGAGACGACGGTCAGGCTTACGCCGTCAACGGCGATAAAGCCCTTCTCCACGATATAGGGCATAAGGCGAGTCGGCGTCTCGAAGCTGAGCAGCCGGGCTTCACCGCGGCGGCTCACCGAGCTTACCCGTGCCCTGTCGTCGATATGTCCCTGAACAAAATGTCCTCCCAGTCTTCCATTTGCAGCCAGAGGCCTCTCTAAATTAACCGCGTCACCGGGACGCAAAAGCCCCAGGTTGGTCTTATCTAATGTCTCCGGCATTACATCCGCCGAAAAAGACTTATCGTCAAAGCTGGTTACGGTCAGGCAGACGCCGTTGACCGCCATACTATCGCCCTGCTGCATGCCTTCGAGAACATTATCAGCAGCGATAGTCAGCTTTTCCGCCGTCGAGATAACCTTACCCACTTCTTCTACGATTCCGGTAA
>SOKR01000167.1 GCA_004375675.1 Dehalococcoidia bacterium | reverse complement strand
TCTCCGGGCGGGACTGTGGGGTAGACCGCCATTTGCTTTCTGGCTTCTTCCACGTTGGCAAACCAGGTATTAGCGAAGGCTTCCGCCTCCCAGGCGACCTGCTTCTCGGTAGTCGGCGCCAGGCCGTTGATTCGAGCGCAGCGCTCGCCGAAGTTGTCTCTGGTCGCCCCCACCGTCAAGCCTATGGTTCGGACCATCGCCGGCACCTGGCAAAAAGAAGCCCGGCGGTCGAGGCGCATCACCTCCGGTATTTTCTCCAGCTCTTCCAACTTCTCCAATCTCTTATAGGCAACGGGGCTTGCTTTCAGGTGCAGCAAACGCTCCATCTCCTCGCTAAGCCCCGCCCAGTCAATCTTCGCCATTTCTTGCCCCCTTTCTCTTATTCTTCAAGCAATCAAAGCCAGCTTATCGGGCGACTGTCAATGTCACCCGTATGGCTATTGCTCCCGGGGCATAATGACCACCTTGCGTGTCTCGCCCTCACCAACGCTCTCGGTGGTGACATCGGGGTCATCGGCTAAGGCCAGGTGGATAATACGCCTCTCGTAAGCCAGCATCGGCTCCAGGGTAAACGGCCTGCCCCTGGTCTTGACCTGCTCCGCCATGCGCTGGGCCAAAGCCTGCAACGCCTCGTAGCGGCGCTGTTTATAGCCTTCGACATCGATAACTACAGGCACCCGAGCCTGAGTCTGATGGGCCACGATAAGCCGGACGACATACTGCAGAGAGGAGAGTGTCTGCCCCCGCCGCCCGATAAGGATACCAAGGTCGTCACCGGTCACATCAAGGGTAATGACCCCCTCACCATCCCCCACCGGGGGTTTGGTCTGGCAGTCCACCGAAGCCGTCACCCCCATCCGGGCCAAAAGGGTCTCCAGGACCTCCTTGGCCATATCGTCCATATTCTCCGGCGCGCTGGCCAGAGGCTCAACTCTTACTATAGCGTCCTCGGCTCCCAGACCCAGGATACCGTGCTTACCCTCTTTTACGACGGCGACCTCCACCTCTTCGCGACTTAGGTTTAGTGTCTCTAGGGCTTTTTGGATAGCCTCCTCCACTGTCCGGCCGCTTGTCTCCAGACTCTTCATAGCTCACATCCTCTTCCCGTGCCGAACTGGGCACGACGTCAGCACCGCCCACAGGCGCTTTCTCCACCTCGGCGATGCGTTGTTTATACTTCTTATCCCGGCCGGTATCCTTCTTGGGCGATGACTTCACCAGGCCTCCCCACCCCCCGATCCAGTACTGCAAACCGATTCTAAACAGGTTCGAAGTCACCCAGAAAAGGGCCAGCCCGCTGGGGAACGACAGAGTCAACCAGGCAAACATAATGGGCAACATCCAGAGCATCAAGGTGCTCTGTGTCCTCTGGCCGGGGTCGGGCGATGTGGTCATCACCATCTTCTGCTGCATCCACATCGTGCCCCCCACCAGCAGCGCCAGGAATATGTCGCCGGTAGCCAGGTTCAACCAGAGGAACTCGTTAGACAGCGGCAGCGTGGAATAAACCACCGGCCAGGAATAGAGATACTGGGAAAGCCCCGCCAGATTCTCCGGGATTACCGCCAGCACCCGCATTATTGACTGGAACAGGGCAATCCAGATAGGCATCTGGATTAACAGCGGCAGCAGGCAGCCAGCCGGGCTAACCCCCGACTCCTTATAGAGCTTCATCTGCTCCCGGGCCATTTTCTCCTTGTCTTTGCCGTACTTCTTCTTAAGCTCGGCAATCTTGGGCTGCATCGCCTGCATTGCCTTGGAAGCGCGAATCTGCTTAAGGGTCAGGGGGAACATCGCGCCGTTAACGATAAGCGTCAGGGCGATGATAGCCAGCCCGAAGCTATTGAAGAGATAGTGAGTCATCACAACCAGGGTGTTTATCACCGGCTGCATGGCGATTAGATTCCAGATATCACCTATTCCCACTAAAAACCTACCTCACTATTAGTCAATGGGTTGAATCCACATCCTCACCCCGGTATCGGCGTTAAGGGCATGAAGGTTCTGCTCCTGGGTATAAACATAGAGAACGCCCTCGCTTAAGGAAAGCGGGGCGTATATCGTCTCCGCTAAATCGGCAAAAAGCCCGAGCTGATTATTAACCGCATCTATGGTGTATATCTTGCCTTCCTCAGTGGCGATAAGAACCCTGTCTTCGGCCAGAACCGGCCAGGAACGGACCGGGCTCTCCAGGTCGAACTCGGCTATCTTCTCCCCGCTTAAGGCATTTAAGGCGTAGACCTTATTATCGAAACAGCCGACGTAGATAGTATCCTCAAAAACCACCGCCCTCGTCCAGAACCACTTTTCCGCCTGGAATTCCCACTTCACCGCGCCGTCGGCGGCATTTATAGCATAGAAGTAGCGATCGATGGCGCCGATATAAATCGTGCCGTTATCGACCAGCGGCGTAGAAGCGAAAGCCCCCTCCGCCTCAAACTGCCATTTTTCACTGCCATCGACGGCGCTGATGGCATAGAGCTTCTTATCGAAGGAGCTCACGTATAGCGTCCCCCCGTCAACAGCCGGCGTTGACCATATCTTGTCCTCGGTGGCGAACTCCCAGAGCATATCTCCGGTAGCCGCGTCCAGGGCGTAAACATTACCGTCGGCGCAACTGAAATAAAGCTTATCCAGGGCTATTACTATACCGCCAACGATAGAGTCTATATTACCTTCACGGGGATAGACCCAGCGCAACGCCCCCGACTCGGCATTAAGAGCATAAACCTTGCCGTTATAGCCGGCAACATAGACCAGGTCTTCGTACAAAGCGGGGCTGCCGTAAATAGCCACCGGTGTCGTCGTCTGGGCACAGCCGAAGCCGCCCGATGGCACCGCCCCTCCCAGCGGGACCTCCCAGCGCTGGACGCCAGTCTCCGCGTTCAACGCCACCAGCTTACCTTCCGCCGCCGGCGCCGAACAGCCGAAGCCCCCCGCTTGCGCCAAGGAGGGAGACAAAAATATAGTCCCCTCGACTATCATGGCGCCGGAACCGCCTTCAGGGGAACCCCTGATGCCGGTACAGCCAGTCACCAACAACCCCACCAAGAGCAAAACAATCAACAGGCTAATCTTGCCCACTGGCAGCGCCCTGTTTCTAATCCTCACTTAGCCGTTCCCTCCGTAGTCAACATGCGGCACCGGGTCATAGCCGCCGGCACGAAACGGGTGGCAGCGGGCGATGCGCCTCGCCCCCATCCAGCCCCCCTTAAAAAAGCCAAAACGAGAGATAGCTTCATAGGTATATTGAGAACAGGTCGGGGTAAAACGGCAATTAGACGGCATAATCCGCGAAATCGTAGCCTGATAAAACTTAATTAGCCCTAAGGCAAGTTCCTTCATGCTCCCTCGCTAAAATTCTGGCCCGGGAAAGTAACCCCCGGACTGTTTTCTCCAGACTGGCGAAACTGGCCGCCGCCGCTTTAGGACGGGCGATAAAGATGATATCCCATCCCCCCTCCAGCGGCAACGCGCGCAGGATTTCGCGCATTCGGCGCTTAACCCGGTTTCTCACCACCGCCCCACCCAGCCGACGGCTCACCGATAACCCGTACCGGGACCGGGCAAGCTGGTTAGGCAAAGCCTTCATCACAATCAGGTCACTTGCCCAGGAGCTACCCTTCTCATAGACCAGGGTATATTGCTCCGACCTGGTAAGGTATTCTTCGCCTCGCATGGTTACACCACGGTCAAGCGCTTACGTCCCTTAAGCCGTCGTGCCTTCAAGACACTCCGACCGCCACGGGTACTCATTCTGGCTCGAAAGCCATGCTCTCTTTTTCGGGGAATATTCTTTGGTTGATAAGTTCTCTTAGGCACAATAACTCCGTAACTAAATCAGGATGATTATACTTCTGTAATCTTCGGGGTGTCAAAGGGAGAGAGATAAAACGGATTTATACGGGTGCCGAAAAATAATAAAGGCACCCTATACCGAACTAATCGCGTACACCAACGCCCCCTGTCTCATGGATGTGCGCCGGTACATAAGGCAGCAGGGCTAAGTGCCGCGCCCTCTTTATGGCCAACGCCAGGGCGCGCTGATGCTTGGCGCAGGTACCGGTCTTGCGACGGGGCCCAATCTTACCCCTATCCGTTATGTAATGGCGCAACTTGGCCGGGTCTTTATAATCTATCTCCTTAACGTTATCGACACAAAGAGAACAAACCTTGCGTCTCGGTACATATCTCGACCTGCCCGGCCTTTTACCTCTCGATTCGTCAGCTCTTCTTCTAGCCACCTCTTATTATCTTACCTAAACCCTTCTAGTAGATTTCTAACCATCATCGGGGAAGGGCACGTCTTCCACCGCCGCCGGCTCCGGCTCGCTGTGAGCAGCCTCCTCGCCCCCCTCCCCGGAAACGGGAGCTGTTGCCTGTCGGTCAAGGAAGAGCACCCGGTTAGCCACTATTTCCGACCGGGAGCGCTGCTGCCCGTCCTGGCCCTCCCAGCTACGGGTGTGCAGCCTGCCCTCGGCATAAACGCGCTGACCTTTGGTCAGATACTGGTTGCAATTCTCAGCCAGTCTATTCCAGGCGACTACGGTAAACCATTCCGTTTCCTGCTTACGCTCGCCGTCGGGGGTGGTGTAAACTCTGTTGGTGGCAACACGGAATGAAGTTACCGGGTTGCCGTTAGGGGTGAAACGCATTTCGGGTTCAGTGCCAACATTTCCTATGATCATCACTTTGTTCAGGGTCAACATCGCCGTAAACTCCTTTCGCCCTCACACAAATCCGTAGGAAACAGGCGTTTTTCCTTAAATTAGCTGTCTAATCTTACCAGTAAATGCCGTAGCACCTCCTCGGAAATTCCCAGACTGGCTTCAAGCTCTTTGCCCGATGTCGCTTTCATCTTACATCGGAGCAGAACATAATTGCCTTCCAGAAAATGTTTAATGGGATAAGCCAGCTTGCGCTTATCCCAGCGGTCTACTTCGTCAACCGTGCCGCCATCCTGGGTAATCAGGCGGCTGATATTATCCATTATGCCATCGACAGCGTCATCGGCAAGCTCGGGGTTAATTATCACCACCAGCTCGTAATCGCGAAGCTGCTTGCTTTCCTCGGTAACCATATTCTCCTTAGTAACCATGCGCTCCTTCACCAGCTGAGATTAGATATTATAGCATACAACTACTAATGCAACAATAGCTGGGCGTAGGCGTCAGCTTGACAGGGCCAAGCGCCCCTGATAGACTTTTCTTACAGGAACGGCCCCGTAGTGTAGCGGTCTAACATGCCACCCTGTCACGGTGGAGATCGGGGGTTCGAATCCCCCCGGGGTCGCCACCACCCCATATTTTCAGCCCATTAGATAACTAAATGCGGCCAGGGCGGCGGTAGCACCGTCGCCGACAGCGGTAGCAATCTGGCGGGCTGAACTCTGGCGGACATCGCCCGCGGCAAAAAGCCCGGGAGCCGAGGTCGCCATCGTTTCGTCGGTGCTTATGTGCCCGCTCTTACTCAGCTTTAATATATCAGCGAACTGCTGGCTGTTGGGTTTAAGACCCACGGCGACAAAGACGCCCGCCACCTCCAGGGCAGAAGACTTCTTGGTCTTAACATTACGCAGTTGAAGCGCCTTGACCACCTCCCCACCCACAATCTCCTCCACGATAGTATCCCAGATAAACCTTATCTTAGGCTGCGCCATGGCCCGTTTTTGGAGCACCTCCCCCGCCCGCAACTGGTCTCGACGGTGTATGACGTAAATCTTAGTGGCGTGCTGGGTAAGCTCCAAGGCATCGGTGATAGCGGCATCGCCCCCTCCCACCACAGCCACCTCCCGCTTGCGGAAGAAAAAGCCGTCGCAGGTAGCGCAGTAGGACACGCCGTGCCCCACCAGCGTTTCCTCGCCGGGAACGCCCAGCTTGCGGTACTCCGAGCCGACAGCGATAATAATAGCATTAGCCTCAAAACTGCCCCCGTCGGTAATAATCTTATGCGTCCTTCCCGCTTTCACTCCCGTGACCTCAGCCGTTACCGTCTTTAGCCCGTATTTAGCCGCTTGCTGGTGCATGAGCGCGCCCAGCTCGGCGCCGGAGATGCCCTCGGGGAAGCCAGGGTAATTTTCCACCAGCGGCGCGTTCAATATCTGCCCGCCGAAGGCGCCGCGCTCGATGAGCAGGCTCTTCAATCCCGCCCGCGCGGTGTAAAGCCCCGCGGTAAGCCCAGCCGGACCACCCCCGATAATAACCACTTCGTAGTTCTTAGATACTGCCATTGCCTAACTCCGCTTCAAGCGTTATTTTCTTAAAGAGACCAGCACCGCTCCCAGGCCAAAGAGTACCGCCGCCAGCCCGATAACAAAGCCCGCGTAAGGAATCATCCGCAGCAGGCATAAAATAGCCAGCCCCAGAGCCAGCGCCCCCACCATAACTGCCCTGGAATCCGTCTTATTAAAGTAGCCCAATATCCACCGCCCGATAAACAGCGCTATCGGTATCTGGCTCAAGTAGATAGCTATCCCCCAAAGGGCCAGGCCGATTAACCCCAGCGGTATGCCGATAATGGTGATGCAGACCACTATAGCCGCCACCGGGGTGGCAAAGAGGACAATAGCCCCCCACCCCAGGCTCCACCAGGGCTTATTGCGTATGGTATCGGCCATCAGGGCCATTCTTCTCGGCGCCACCAGGACGATGATTACGCCGATGGCCAGAATCATCAGGAAGCTGAGCAAACGACCCAATACAGTAGATAGGATGCTCTCTTTGAACAGCCATCCCATCTCGGGTATATTATGGGTAATTGTGCCCCCGATTTGAGCGCCGGACTGGATAACGGCTTCATTCTCACTGGTGTAGGCCAGGTTGCCCTGGATAAAAGCGCTAGAAGTGACGGTCAGCTCGTCAACCCCAATCTGGACGTCTCCCCCCACCCCGTCGGCCAGGGTCACTTCATCGCCAGCGCCCCTGATGTAACCATATATAACGCCGTCAATGCGAACCTTGCCGGCGGCGAAAAGGAGGTCGCCGCCGATTGTGGCCGTGCTACTGATAGTCAGGTCGCCGCCGCCGAAGAGCAGGTCGTCACCGATATCGCCGCTGATGTTAACCTCGCCAGCCACCACCCGCACCGACTGGCCGACCTCGCCGTCGATGTTCAACGTACCAACGGCGGCCACCACGTCACCGTTGACCGTACCGTTGATTGTTAGCGTGCCGCCTGCGGCCCAGAGGTCGCCGTTAACGGTGCCGTCGATGGTAATGGAGTTGCCGGCCACATAGAGGTCGTCGTCAATAACCTCTCCGCTGGCGATGGTGACGCTCTCCAGTCCGCGTAACTCAGCGGCTGAAACCGGCACGGCCAGCAACACCGTCGCCAGAACCACCAGAAAAAGAACCGTCAGACCCCGAAATACATGCTTGGACATGGCTGCCTCCCCGGTCTTATAACCTTTTTTAGATTATAGCATAGAATACCTTTCTATTATGATACAGCCTCAGTCGTCAACACAAGGCCAAACTTGTTTATAACCCATACAGCGTGTAGAATCTAGGGTAAAATCCGGGTGAATAATCTTGAAAAACAGCGGTAAAAAGCGGAACAGAAAGATTAACTGGCAATATATCTTCGCCCCCAAAGTGGTGGCGGTCATCGGCGCCTCCAACAACCCCGGCTCCTGGGGGTACGGCATTATGAAGCACCTCCTCCACCCCACCCGCCGAAAAATCTACCCGGTCAACCCCAACGCCGCCGAGGTTATGGGCGTTAAGAGTTATGCCAGCGTGCTCGATATCCCCGAGACGGTGGAACTGGCTGTCATCGTCGTCGCTTCCCCGCGGGTGCCCAAAATAATCCGCGAATGCGTCCAGAAAGGGGTAAAGGCGGCGGTGGTCGTCTCCGGCGGTTTTGCCGAAAGCGGCGACGAGGGCGTCAAACTGGAAGCCGCCCTGGTCGAGGTCGCCCGCCAGGGAGGCGTCCGCTTTATCGGACCCAACACCATGGGCCATGCCGATACCTCCTCCCACCTCTCCACCCTGGCCTGGACCTTCGACACTCCCCCCGGCCCCGTGGCTCTCATCTCCCAGAGCGGCAACTACGGCCACCGCATACTTCACCGCGGCATGATGTCGGGCATCGGCTTCAGCAAATTCGTCAGCACCGGCAACGAAGCCGACATACATTTTGCCGACTATCTTGAATACCTGGCGGAAGATAAGGATACCAAAATAATCGCCGCCTACATCGAAGGACTGAGAGAGGGCCGGCGCTTCTTCGAGCTGGCTAAAAAGATTACCCCCCATAAGCCGGTTATCGTCATCAAGTCGGGGGCAACCAGGGCATCGGCGGAAGCCGCCATGTCTCACACCGCCACCCTGGCCGGCTCGGACGAGATTTATTCGGCGGCCTTCCACCAGGCGGGAGTGCTCAGGGTGGAAGACGACGACGAACTCTGTGATGTGGTCACCGCCCTGCTTTACCAGCCGTTGCCCCACGGCAGGAAGATAGGCATCCTGACCATCGGAGGCGGGCTGGGGGTAATGTCCGCCGAAGCCTGCGAAAAAGAAGGGCTGGAGATACCCCCGCTGGCTCCGGCTACAGTAGAAAAGCTGAACGCCCACCTGCCACCGCGCTGGTCTCACGCCAACCCGGTGGATATGGCCGGCATCAGCATGGCCGAAAACCCGGTCATCTTTCCCTCCCTCTTCGCCATGATGGATGACAAAGATATAGACGCCATCCTGCTGCAAGCGCCCATCGGGGCTAACACCGACCGCCTGGCCACCATGTTCGACAGCGAGGAGATTAAGGCTTACCGCCGGGCGGAGGAAAAAGCCCTAGACAAGCTCAGCCAGCGGGTAAAGCGGGATGAAAAGCCGGTCTTCATGGTCAAGCCCGCCGTCGAATTCGCCGCCGACCCCGAGGTCGCCTCCCTCTTCAGTCGGGAAGGCATCCCGGTCTATCCCAGCCCGCGCCGCGCCGCCAGGGTATTAAACCAGCTGGCCTTCTACAGGGATTACCTCGACTCTATCGGCAAATAAAGCCCCCCAAAGCTGATTATAGTCAATAATAGTCAATTCAATCCTAATAACAGGGCTTACCAGCCGTAGATGGGCAATAAAATAGCGTTTACTCAACATATCGCTCGGATTTGGCAGTAAAACGGAGTATGAGCGCAATTAAGGCAGCCAGAAAGGACAAAAGTCCACTCCCCCTCCCATACAATGAACTTGACGCCGAAGGTTCCCACTCAGTAAGATAAAGTATGCTAGACGGCAAATGCCCAGAGTGTGATTATCACTGTTCTGGTTGGGCGTTGCAGTTCCCCCAGAATCAGACGTGTCCCAGATGCGGTAAGGGGTTGGTGATTACAGAGGGCGGCAGGAAAATTTCCGACGGCTACTCTCCATTCACTGCGGAAAAGTATGTCATTGATACACCTGCTAAAGCCCCCACCCCCACCAAGAAAAAGGGTGGCAGCGGGCAAGACAAGCCGCCCCGCTCTTAATCTAATCGGTCATCTGGAATAACGGCTTCTGCTTCATTATCGGCAAGTTTTCCCACCAAAGCTTCGGGGTAAAAAAGTTGCCATGAAACATGCTTTTATGCTATCCTGAAACGGCAAAAGGTCATCAGCACTTAACGGCTAGTGTCCTGTGTCTAATTTGATGGAACTATACTTTAAGACCCACTGTAATTAAGGGTCGATTTTTTTGACAGCCAAAGCACCACAGCAAAGCGGGAGGTAGAACTATGAACAGAAGAGACAAGCTTGTGGAAATCGTCGGCGTCGAGAACCTCTCCGACGACCCCAAGGCTTTAGAGACATATGCCAAGGACTTCAGTCTCCAACCAGCCGGAGCGCCCGAATATGCGGTCAAGCCCAAAGACACCCAGGAAGTGCAAAGGATCATCCAGGTCGCCAACGCTCATTCGCTCCCCGTGGTGCCGGTCAGCTCCTGGGTGCACTTCTACGGGGCGACCATCCCCAAGAAGGGCGGCATTATCCTCGACCTTACCCGGATGAACCGCGTCTTTGAAGTTGACGAATTCAACCGCCGCGTGAGGTTTGAAGCGGGGGTAACCTGGGAACAGCTCACCAGCCACCTGGAAAAGAAGGGCTTCAGGATAATGATGCCCCTCCTCCCCCACCCCCAGCGCTCGGTGCTTACCGACCACCTGGAAAGAGAAGTCATCACCAACACCGTCTATGACTACGGCGAACCGCTGCAGAGCATGGAAGTCGTCTGGCCCAACGGAGAGGTCTTCCGCACCGGCTCAGCCAGTGTAACGGGCTACCCCGATTCCCCCTCCAAGGGGGGCAACCCCTCGGGGCCCGGGCTGGACTTCTATAGATTTTTGCAGATGGCTCAGGGGACGATGGGGGTGGTGACCTGGACCAACCTCAAGACCGAATACCTGACCCAGAAAGACAAGGTATTTTTAGCTCCGGTCAAAGACCTCGACCGGGTCATGGAATTTTTGTATCGTATATTAAGGATAAGAATCGGCCAGGAGTGCCTGCTGCTGAATAATACCGACCTGGCGGCGATAATGGCGGTGGATATGAAGAAAGACTTCGCCTCGCTAAAGGCTTCCCTGCCGCCCTGGACGCTCATTCTGGTCATCAGCGGACATTACCGTAACCCCGACGGTAAGATTAAATACGAAGAAAAAGCGCTTAACGAGATTATCAAAAACGAGTTCCCCGAAATCTCGTTCAGCGATAACCTCCCCGGGCTTCCCGGCTCGGGCGAAAAACTGCTGGGCATGCTCCGCAAACCCTGGCCCAAGGAAACAACCTACTGGAAGAACCGCTATAAGGGCGGTTGCCACAGCCTCTTCTTCATCACCAAGCCGACGCTGGCGCCGAAATTCGTCGAGAAGATGGAATCGCTGGCTTCCCGGCACGGCTACCCCGAAAGCGACCTCGGCAGCTATATACAGCCCATAGAGCATAATCGGGCTTGCCAGCTGGAATTCAACCTCTTCTACGACCCCACCAGCCGCCCCGAAGTGGAACGAGTTCGAAACCTGGCCACTGAAGCCGCCAAAACCCTGCTCGACCAGGGGGCTCTCTTTACCCGCCCCTACGGGGAGCTGGCTAAGCTGGTCTATGATAGAGCCAACGGCTACGCCGTGACCCTGAAAAGGGTGAAAAAGCTCTTCGACCCCAAGAATATAATGAACCCCGGTAATCTGTGCTTCTAGGGAGGATTAAAGATGCTCAAAGGCAAATTAAAGCTGGATGTAACCAACTTAGATAATTTTGAATACGATATGAGCAAGTGCATCAAGTGCAAGGGGTGCACCTGGGTCGACCACATCTACATGCCCGGTATGACCTTCAGCACCCGCTGCCCCAGCGCCACCAGGTATCTATTCGACTCCTACGGCGCCTACGGCAAGATGAGAATCGGGACGGCTATGCTCGAAGGCAGGATGGAATATTCCGACGAACTGCTCAAGATACTCTATGCCTGCACCCTCTGCGGCGCCTGCGACGTGGGCTGTAAGCGCAACCTCGACCTGGAAATAGAGCTCACCCTCGAGGCGCTCCGCATAAAGGCGGTCCAGGACGGCAAGGGCCCCATGCCCCAGCACAAAAAGGTGGCCCAGAATATAGCCGAAAAGCATAACCGCTTCGGCTCCCCCCACGCCAATCGCAACAAGTGGCTGCCCGGCGACGTCAAACCGGCGGAAAAGGCCGATGTGCTCTACTTCGTCGGCTGCTCGGCGGCTTACACCAGCCCCGAGATTGCCCAATCGACGGTAAAGATACTCAAGGCCTCGGGCACTCCGTTCATGCTCATGCCCGACGAGTGGTGCTGCGGCAATATCCTCTACTCGGTGGGCATGGTTGATGAGGCGAGGGAGCTGGCCAAGCGCAACATCGAAGAGGTCAGGAAGACGGGCGCCAAGACCCTGCTGCTCAGCTGCGCCGAAGGCTACCGAATGTGGAAGGTCGACTACCCCAAGCTGCTCGATATCTCCACCGACGAGCTTGGCTTCAAGGTGGTCCACCTGGTGGAATTCGTCGACGAACTGGTCAAGAAAGGTTCGCTTAAACTAAAGAAGAAGGTTAACCTGCGCCTGACCTATCACGATTCCTGCAGCCTGAGCCGCTTGAGCGAGCCCTGGACTCCCTGGGAGGGTGAGCGTGGAGAGTGGGGTATGGTAAGCCCCAGACTGGAACGCCGGCGCGGCGCCAACGGCGTTTACCAGCCGCCCCGAGATATCCTGCAGGCTATCCCCGGCGTCGAGCTGGTGGAAATGATAAGAATGAAAGAAAACGCTTTCTGCTGCGGCGCGGGCCGCGGCACCAAGGAAGCCTTCCCCGACTTCGCTTCCTGGGCAGCCAAGGAAAGGCTGGAAGAGGTAAAAGCCATCGGGGCTGAGGCTATCGTCTCCACCTGCCCCTGGTGCAAAGAGAACTTCGCTCAAGCCGCCAGCAAGGACGGCGAAAAGTTAAAGGTATTCGATATTTCCGAGATTATCTTGGCGGCAATCTAGAGGCTAAGGAGGCTAAATCATGGCTATATCCCAAGAAGCATATAAAGACCTGGAGGCTATTGTTGGTAAAGAATATATCTCGTCCGACCCCGTGGTCTGCGAAGGCTATCGCTCCGGGCCTGGCGGCTATGAATGCGGGCTGGGCTACGAGAGGGTAATGACCAAGATACCGGGCTGCGTCATTATGCCGCGGACTACCCAAGAGGTCCAGAAGATAGTCAAGGCCTGCAATCGCTATAAAGTCCCCTATGTCCCCTACAGCACCGGCTGGTACGGCCCCCGTTCTCACTGCCATGTCGATGACGAGCTGCTGGTCGACCTGAAGCGGATGGACGACTTCGAGATTGACGACAAGCACCTCTGCGTCACGGTGGGCCCCGGCGTTATCTACTCCCAGCTCCAGGAAGAGGCGATGAGCCGCGGTATGTATACTATTGTCGGCGGCGGAGGCTCGCAGTGTTCCGCCATCGCCAATATGATAGGCGACGGCTGGTCGCCCTTAAGCTACCGCATCGGCCTGCCCCACCGCCGAATATTAGGCACCGAACTGGTCCTGCCCGACGGCGAACTGGTGCTGATGGGCTCGCTGGCAACCGATGAAGACTCATTCTGGGGCGAAGGCCCCGGACCCGACTTAAGGGGACTGCTGCGCGGCTTTACCGGGCTCAGGGGCTGCCTGGGCATCGTAACCAAGATGGCGATAAAGCTCCTGCCCTTCCAGCCCGAAAGACTGGAGCCGACGGGGATTTCACCCCACACCACCCTCGAGCTTCCGATCAAGCGGGTAAAATGGATAAACTTCACCATGCCCAGCAAGGACTCCATGAAAAAGGCTATGTTCGAGATGGCTAAGGCGGAAATCGGGGGTGGGGTGACCAAGGTTCCCATATTCTGGCGGGCTATTGCCAAGGCCAGCTGCAAAGAGGACTACTGGGATATCTGGTCGAAGGAAAGCGAAGAAACCATCAGCAGCTTTCACCTCCTGCGCGTGCTGCTCATCGCCTTTACCTCCGAGGAGCAGATGGAATACGAAGAGAAGATACTCAACGATATTATAACCGAGCTCGGCGGCGAAGCCCGCCGCACCCGCCCCTCGGACGAGTCCTGGTTCAAGAACGCCGACTCGGCCGGCATGTGGCTGATGTGCGGCGGCTATATCTCGGTGGACTATGTCATCGAGACCCTGGAACACGCCATCCCCCACGGAGAAAACTACGCCGAGCTGAAAAAGAAATTCACCCCGCCGCTCATGCCCGACTACGGCGACCCCGGCTGGTTCCAGAGCTTCGAGCTGGGCCACCAGGGCTACTCCGAGTTCCTCGTCTACTGGGACCCTGACGTAAACACTGACGGCGTTGACCACTTCTACCTGGAGACATCCAAGGAGAACATAAGAAAGCGCTTCTATACCTCGCTGCTGGGACCTCACCAGCCCCTGTACCTCACCGGGCCCGCCTACGGGCCTAACTACCACACCTGGCTGCTCAAGGTCAAAGACGAATTCGACCCGCTGTTCATCTGCCACCCGCCGGTGCCCCTGGCGCACGATGAGTTCGTCGAAAAAGCGGAGTGGATGAGGCCGATGAAAGACTGGGAAAGTCCGGAGATAAAACCCAGCTCATAACCTCCAAAGATTTGCATAGTCACTCTATAGTATGCAAAAATATAGGCTGGGATAACAAAGTAACAAGAAAGAACCGCGCTAATGGCTAAGGCGAAAATGATGTGCCCCTTTTCGGGGACTATATGCAAGGACTGTCCCGTCTATAGGGGCAGGCACTATCTTTTGTGTTATTGCGAAAAATACCGGGGGTGTCTACCCGAAGCGTTAAAGAACCCGCCCCTGTCAAAGACGGGGTCCAACGGTAAGTTCACCATGCCCTCCCTCCCCACACTGACCAAAGACCCATACATTGATGAAATGCTGTAAAGAGTAAAAAGGAGGCGAAGCCCAAAATGTTAATCGAAGGGAAGTTTACCATGAAAGCGCCGATTCAGAAGGTCTGGGACTTTCTGATGGAGCCAGGCACACTGGCTTCCTGTATCCCCGGCGCCGAGAAAATGGAAGCCGTCGACGACAAGACCTGGGAAGGTATCGTCAAGCAGAAGGTGGGCCCCATAAGCGTCAAACTAAATTTCACCCAGACCCTGAGCGATGTCCAGCCGCCCAAGCATCTCAAGGCGGTGGGGCGGGGTTCAGCCATGGGCAGTGCCGGCACCTTTACCCAGGAAACCATCGTCGACCTCAAAGAGATTGCCGGTGGCGAGGTTGAGGTTGCCTACAGTTCCAAAGTGAACATAGTGGGCCGACTGGCTGTCTTCGGCGAGAGAATCATGCGCGCCAAGGTCAAAAAGGTAGGCGCGGAATTCACCGGCAACCTGCAAAAGAAACTAGAGAGCCAGGTGGGTGGCTAGACAAATGGAAACGGAGGCTTAGGAATGATAAAAGACTTTGAACACTTTGCTCCCAAGACGCTCAAAGAAGCCCTTGCCCTGCTGGATAAATACCAGGATGATTGCAAGGTAATCTGCGGCGGGCAATCGCTGCTGATCCTGATGCGGCAGGGACTGGTCGCCCCCCCCTACATGATCGATATCAAGGGCATATCCGAGCTAAGCTACATCAAAGACGAAAAAGACGGGCTCAAAATCGGTGCCACCACCACCCACCGGGCCATCGAGAAATCACCGGTCATCAAGAAAAAATACCCCGTGCTGGCCAAGATGGAAACCCGTCTAGCCTCAATTCAGACCCGTAACTGGGGCACCATCGGCGGCAATGTCTGCCACGGCGACCCCGCGGGCGACCCCCTACCGGTGCTGATAGCGCTGGGCGCCACCCTGACGATGGCTGGCTCCAAGGGCAAAAGGAGTATGCCGGCGGAGGACTTCTGCCTGGACTACTTCGAGACCGCGCTGGAACCGGTCGAACTGCTTACCGAGATTGCCCTGCCCATCGTCCCGCCCAACAGCGGCACCGCCTACACCAAATTCAACGTTATTGAAAGCGACCTGGCCACGGTCGGGGTCGCCGTATCGGTTACCCTGGGCGCGGGCGACAGCTGCCAGGATATCCGCATCGTCCTGGGGGCATCGGCGCCAACCCCGATGAGGCCCAAGAAGGCGGAAGCGGTATTAAAGGGTAAAAAGATTACCGACGCCCTGCTGGCGCAAGCCGGAGAGACCGCTGCTACCGAGGCAGACCCGATATCCGACATCTACGCCTCGGAAGAGTATCGGCGCGAGCTGATTAAAGTCCTGGTCCCCAGACTAACTAGGGAGGCCATGGCCAACGCTAAGAAGGCTTAATAGAGAGGTTTGATGATATGAAAAAAGAGCTAAAAATCAAAGTTAACGGCCAACCCTACGACCTTTTTGTCAAACCCAACACCCTGCTTTCGGAGGTCTTAAGAGACGACCTGGGCTTAACCGGAACCAAGCGGGGTTGCAACTCCAGCTCCTGCGGGGCCTGCACCGTAATGCTCAACGGCATGTCGGTCAAGTCCTGCTCCGTGCTGGCCATCCAGGCCAACGGCAGCGAGTTGGTGACGGTGGAGGGACTGGCTAAAGGAAACAAACTGAGTCCCCTGCAGAATGCCTTCCTCGACCACGGTTCTTACCAGTGCGGCTTCTGTACCCCGGGAATGCTGATGTCGTCCAAGGCACTGCTGACGGAAAACCCCAAGCCCACCAAGGAAGAGATGAAAGAGGGCATCGACGGCAACATCTGCCGCTGCACCGGTTACAACAGCATTATACGGGCCATAACCGCCGTGGTTAAGGGTGAGTATAAGGAGGCGAAATGACTACTAAGTTTTCAGTACTCGGTCAACGGGTACATAACATTGACGGAACGGAAAAAGTAACCGGCAGTGCCAAATACACCTTCGACGTGGTTCTGCCCAACATGCTCTACGGTAAAATCCTGAGGAGCCCCCACCCCCACGCCAAGATTCTCAAGATTGATACTCGTCAGGCCAAAAAGCTCATCGGCGTCAAGGCGGTGGTTACGGGCAAGGATACCCTGGGGCACAAACAGGGCATCTGGCGACGCTTCCCCGAACTCTGTGATGAGGAAATCCTCTGCCGCGAAAAAGTCCGCTACATCGGCGACGCGGTGGCAGCGGTAGCCGCCATCGACGAAGACACCGCCGAGGAGGCGCTGGACTTAATTGATGTTGAATACGACCTGCTACCGGCGGTCTTCGACCCCATGGAAGCCATTAAAGAAGACGCACCACAGGTTCACGACGGCGTCGAGCTTAATATAAACATAACCCGCCATATCGAGTGGGGCGATGTCGACGAGGCATTCAAGAAGTGCGACCATATCCGCGAAGACCAGTTCAAGTGCTCTTCGCAGGCGCACGTCTGCATGGAAACCCACGATGCCGTGGCCAGCTTCGGCCACAACGGCAAGCTCACCGTGTGGACCTCCACTCAATCTTCATACTACATCCAGCGCCTGTTAGCCGATATGACGGATATAAGAGAGAGCGACATCAGGGTGATAAACCGCCACACCGGCGGCGGTTTCGGTAGCAAGTTCGAGCTTGACTCGGCTCAGTTCTGCGCCGCCATACTCTCCCAGAAACTCTGCCAGCCGGTAAAGATAGTCCTCTCCCGAGAAGAGGAATTTACCGCCACCAAGCGCCGCACCCCCATGTACTACGCCCTCAAGCTCGGCGCCAAGAAAGACGGCACCCTGCTGGCGAAAGAAGCCCGTGTCATCACTGAGGGCGGTGCCTATACGTCTATGGGCGCTACCGCGCTCTATCTCACCGGTTTCTTCTCCTCGTTCCCCTATAAGTATCCCAACTACCGCTATGACGGCTACCGGGTCTATACCAATACGGCACCGACCTCAGCCATGCGCGGCTTCGGTGCTCCCCAGTCGACATTTGTCGGCGAATCCCAGCTCGACATGATGGCTGAGGACCTGGGCATAGACCCCATCGAAATCAGGCGCAAGAACGGCATGACCCCCAACTACGAAGTCCCCGGGCAGGCCTTTATCCAGAGCTGCGGCCTGCACCAGTGCTTAGACAAGATTGACGAGCACATCAAGGAGCGGGGCAAACTGCCCCCCAACCACGGCATCGGCGTGGCTTCCTACGGATTTATGTCCGGCGGTATCTTCAACTGGTTCAACACCCCCTACGCCTTCTCGGCGGCTGTGGTCAGGATAAACGTAGACGGCAAGGTCGATGTCTATACTGGAGCCTGCGATATCGGCCAGGGCTCTAATACCACCCTGGCTATGATCTGCGCCGAAGAGCTGGGAATCAAACTAGAGGATGTCAGGGTCTTCTCCGGCGACACCGGCATCTGCCCGCCCGACCTCGGTGCCTGGGGCAGCCGGCAGACGCTGATGAGCGGCAATGCCGTCAAGAGAGCCGCCGAAGACTGCAAGAACCAGATTATGGAATTCGCCGCCGCCAAGATGGGCGTTAACATCGTCTACGACCTGGACATCAAAGATAGCTGGATTCATATCGTCGCCCGCCCCGAAAGAGGCGTATCCTACTACGATATCGTTAAAGAGGCGATAAGGGGCAAAGACGGCGTGGCTATCATGGGCCGCGGACACTATACCCCCCACCGCAAGGGCATGATATCCCCCGCCTACAGCTTCGGCGTCCAGGCGGTTGAGGTGGCTGTGGACATAGAGACGGGCCGCTATAAGCTGGTCTACGTCACCACCGCCCACGAAAGCGGCACCGTAATCAACCCCGTCGGCATCGAAGGGCAACTGGAAGGAGCCATCATGATGGCGGGCGGCTACGGCTACTGTGAAGACCAGCCCATGGACGATGGCAAGATACTCAATCCATCCATTGCCGATTACAAGCTCATCCGCTCCCTGGATATGCCCGAGACCAAGATCCTGGAAATTGACACCTACGAGCCCGAGGGTCCCTTCGGCGCCAAGGAAGCCGGTGAAGGCTTGACCAATCCCACCGCCGGCGCTATCGGCAACGCCATCTACAAAGCCGTCGGTGTTCGCATCAACGATTTGCCCATAACCCCGGAGAAGGTCTTCAAGGCCCTCAGGGAAAAGGAGAAAAAGAAGGCTAAATAAGGCTTTGACCTAAGCTTTATCGGAGGTTTTATCTATGAGTTATCAATGTCCTGTATGCAACAAGGTTTCGAGCAGCGCCCTTGATTTATCCCGCCACATGATCGGGCGGGGCGATAAGGTCCACAGGGACTGGATTAACTCCAAGGGCTTTAAATACTCAGAGCTGCTTACCTTGCAGTTCAAGTCTTTTGGCGGCGAGGGCTACAGGGCTCTATCCGAGGTACTGGAGAAAGAGACCAAGGTAAAGGATTAGCTAAACAAAAACGCCAGCCCTCCTCTAATAACCGTAAAAAGCGGGGCTGGTTAGTCTGGCTCTAACCAGAATGAATTAAACAGGGTCGAGGGAATTCCCTCGACCCTTGCTCTTTATCCAGTGATAAGCGGCTAACTTTTAAGCCTTCTTAGCCTTCAGCGCCTTAAGAACCTTGTCCGGCGTAGCCGGCAGGTCGTAAATACGGGCGCCGATGGCATTCTCAATGGCGTTCATGATTGACGGAGAGGTGGGCATAAGGGTGAACTCGCCAACGCCGGTGGCTCCCAGCGGCCCGTTATTACGCGGCGTCTCGATAAGGACCACTTCCTTGTCGAAATAGTCCTTCATGGTGGGGTACTTATAGGTTAGCCAGTCCACCGTCTCGCCGTGGACGTATTTCTCCCGCAGCGCCATACCCGCGCCCATGTCCATACCGCCCTCAATCTGGCAGAGGACATTCATGGGGTTGATAAGGGTTCCCGCGTCAACGACACCCGTCATTTTAAGCACCCTCACCTCGCCGCTTTTGGTGTCGACTTCGACCTCGGCCATCTGCACCCCGTGGCATCGGGAAGCGAAGAACTCGCCCTGACCCTTCTCCTCATCCATACCCTTGTGCGCCAGATTATGCTGCGCCTGGTATCGAGTCGGCTTATCCGCCTTAACCAGGTCGGCGTGGGTCTTGGCTCCGGTCTCTTTCATGGCGGCTTGCAAGGCTTCTATGGCTTTGACCAGGGCATGCCCCGACATAAAGGTCTGACGGGAACCCGCCGAAAGCCCCGAATTAGGCGTCAACACCGAATCACGGGTCTGCAGTCGGATTTTCTCCCTGGGTATCTTGGTCAGGTGGACGGCAATCTGCGTCAGCATGGCGTCATTACCCTCCCCGGGGTCCGCCACCGAGGCGTAAATAGTCAGGCCATTGTCGGCGTCGAGCTCCACGGCAACATCGGATTTGTCCATAGGCTCGCCGATGCCGAAGCTTGAGGCCCCCAGCCCCACCCCCCGCCGCAGGTTTTCGGACTTGAAGGCGGCGGCTTCCTTCAGCGCCTTCTCGTACATGGGCTTGACCTTCTTCAGACAGCCGTCCAGAGCCCATTCCTCCATGACATGGCCGCTGGAGGTAGTCTCTCCGGGCTTGATGATATTGAGTTGCCTGAAAGCCAGTGGGTCCATGCCCACTTTAGCCGCCAGTAGGTCCATGGCTGACTCCAACGCATAGTTAATCTGGGGTGGCCCCGCCCCCCTGGCGGCGCCTCCCCAGGCGTTATTGGTGTAGACCAGCTTGAGCTCAGCGCTTACATCCGGTATATAGTAGCCGCCGCTGAGCATGGCCAGGGCGCGGTGGACGATAACCCACGCCGCTGAAGAGAAAGCGCCCTTCTCCACAGTGGCGTATATCTCATATCCGGTGAGCCTGCCTTTGTCATCGGCGCCCAGACGCACCTTCATACTGAAGGGGTGCCGCTTGGTGGTTATCTGCATAGACTCGGTGGTGCTGGGGATGTAACGCGCCGGTCTCTTGAAATGAAGGGCGGCGGCTCCGGCGATATGCTCGGAGGTTAGGTCAACCTTTATGCCGAACTGCCCGCCGGTAAAGGCTTCCTGGTAGCGGACGTTTTCAAAGCCCAAGGCATCTTTAATCAACTGGGCGTGGTCGTGAATGCGTAGCGAGCGCCCCACCACCACCAGTTGCGCGTCCTTGCCCTCTCCTTCCAGGTAGGCAACCCCAGCTTCCGGTTCCAGCGGCGCCTGGTGGACCGACTGCGTACTGAAATCCGCCTCGACCACCGCCGACGACGAACTCAGCGCTTTCTTGGCGTCGCCCTTTATCTGCCGGTTCACCATGCAAATGTTGCCGGTACCCGGCTGCACCTCGGGGGCGCCCTTCGCCAGCGCCTCCTGCGGGCTAGCCACCCGCGGCAAAACTTCGTATTCCACTTTTACCGCTTCCGCCGCGGCTAAGGCTTCCTTACGGGTTTCAGCGGCAACAATAGCCACCTGCGCCCCGAGCACCGGAGCGACATCACCGATATCGAAGAGCACCTTCTTATCCTTGCCCAGCATATTGTTACCCTTGATGTCCTTGGCGGTCAGGATGCCGACGACGCCGGGCATATTTGACGCCTTGGCAGCATCGATTTTCTTTATGCGGGCGTTATGGTGTGGGCTAGCCACCACGGCTAACTCCAGCGCCTCCGGCATAACGATGTCGGCGGCAAACGGCGCCAGCCCGCAGGCTTTGAGCATAGACCAGGGACGGGGGTGAGAAACGCCTATCTGCTTCCCCTTGGGGTCGGGCCTCACCTTGGCCGGAGTCGTTTCGCCGCGCAGAAAACGGGCGGCTAGCTCAACGGCTTCGATAATCTTGCCGTAGCCGGTGCAGCGGCAAAGGTGGCTCCTCAAAGCTATCTTGATTTCATCTCGGTTAGGCTTCGGGGTCTTGTCCAGCAATACCTTAGTGGCCATAATCAGACCCGGCGTGCAAAAGCCGCACTGAATCGCCCCCGACAGGACGTAGGCTTCCTGTATCAGGTGCGGATTTTCGGGCGTGCCCAACCCCTCCACGCTAATAACCTCGGCGCCGTCGAGGTTGGCTACCTTGGTCAGGCAGGATAAGACCGTCTTGCCGTTGACAATCACGGCGCAAGCCCCGCACTGGCCCTTGCGGTCACACCCCTGTTTGGTGCCAGTGAGCCTCAGCTCCTCCCGGAGCAGGTCGAGGAGCACCATATCCTTCTCGACGATCAACCGGCGCTGTACTCCATTGATATTTAACGTAAGGCTTTTCAACTTTCCCTCCTTAAAGCTTTATAGCCACCGGTCTCACAAGGTCAAGCCGGGGTAGTCACAAAAAAGACATGTAATTCTGGGCTGAAAAGTTGTTAATTTGCCCTATAACTTCCAGAAGCTGCCCAGCTGGTCGAAGTCAACCAGCCCGCTCTCGGCTACATTTTCAATCTCGATGCCAGCTTCGACCGCCGCCGCCACCGGGTTAAGCCCGCCCAGCTGGACGGCACCCACCCGATTCAAGGCTACCGGAATCTGGCAAAGCGGCTCACTGGTTTCGCCCAGGGTGTAGACCCCGTTAATACCGGCTTCCTTAAGCAAAGCCAGCCTTTCCTCCACGGCTTCTCTGGCCTGGGCGGGTATGGTACGGAAATTGCCCAGAATCTTACCGCCGCCCGTCCGGGCGGCTTCGCCGACGCTGGTCATCCTGGCCCGGATAAACTGCTCCGATGGGTCAAGGGAGGTGCCGGCATAGTCGATGATGGCGACAAAGCGCCTCGGTTTCGAATTTCTCACTTCGAGCACGCCGCCGAACCGGAACTCGCTGGGGATACCCGCCTTGAGCAGCACGCCGTTGATGGCCGCGCCGCAAACGGTGGCGAAGCCGACCTTGCCGTCGGGCACGACCACAGCCCCAAGATTCTCGCCAGCCTCCGCCGTAGCCACCAGCTCGCTGACGCAGATTTTCGCCTTAAAGGTATCCTTCATGGCGGAAAGCGCCTTCTTAAACTTGTCTTTAGCCACGAACGAAGTGTTTATCGGCAACTGCCCGCTACGCTTTTCGGGGTCGAAGGTGGTCTGGTAAGCCAGCAGTTCCAGCTTCTCCTTGACGAAACCGAGCTGCTGCGAAGCCAGCGCGTCTTTGACTTCCCGCCGTCCATCGGGGGTAATCATCCGCCCATCCCGACCCCCCGACTGGGTGTAGCCACGCTCGTCGGCTATCCTCAGGTGATACCTGACCGCCCGCTCACTCAGGAAAACCCCCTCCCCCTCCAAGCGGCGGGCGATAGTGATGGAACCCAGCGGCTCCGAGGACTCGCTCAGGATTTTGAGGATGGCTATCAGCTTACCTTCAGCATCAGAACCGACAACCTGTTCCATGACAAACCTCTCTGCTCAATGACATAGCTTTGGGCTATTATACCACGCCTCTCGACCTACAATATGGGCAGGTACTTCTTCAGCTCGTACTCGGTTACCTGAGTGCGGTAATTGTTCCACTCGATTTTCTTATTCTGGATAAAAGCATCGAAAACGTGCTCGCCCAGCGCCTGGCGCACCAGTTGGCTCTTCTCAGCCAGCAGTATGGCCTCCAGCAGGCTGGCGGGCAGGGTGACTATGCCCCGCTTCTGCCTTTCCGCCTCACTCAGCTCATAGACATTTTCTTCCACCGGCTTGGGCGGTTCCAGGCCCTTTTCGATTCCCTCCAGCCCCGCCGCCAGCATGACGCTGAAGGCAAGATAGGGATTACAGGCGGGGTCGGGAGACCTGAACTCGATTCGGGTTGCCTTCTCCCGGCCCGGCCGGTATTCCGGGACACGGATAAGGTCGGAACGGTTGCGCCGCGCCCAGGAGAGATAGACGGGCGCCTCATAGCCGGGGACCAGCCGCTTGTAGGAATTGACCCACTGGTTGGTCACCGCCGTGATTTCAGGAGCGTACTTGAGCAGTCCGGCGATATAACCCTTGGCTAACTGGGACAGATGGTACTCATCGTCCTTATCGAAGAAGGCGTTGCGGTTGCTCTTGAAAAGCGACTGGTGGACGTGCATGCCATTGCCATTGATACCGAAAACGGGCTTGGGCATGAAGGTGGCATATACCCCGTGTTTTAAGGCAACCTCCTTGACAATGAGGCGATAAGTCATCACGTTATCGGCCATGGTCAGGGCATCGGTGTAGCGCATATCTATCTCATGCTGGCTGGCTGCCACCTCATGGTGGGAATACTCAACCCCAATACCCATATCCTCCAGGGCCAGAACGGTATCCTTCCTCATCTCAATGGCGGCGTCACGGGGAGTCATATCGAAGTAGCCTCCATGGTCCAGCGGCACGGTGCCATCGGAGTCCTGGAAATAGAAGAACTCCAGCTCCGGCCCCACATAAAAGGTATAGCCCAGGTCCGCCGCCCGCTTCAGGTTCCGCTTGAGGACAAATCTCGGGTCGCCCTCAAAAGGCTCACCCTCCGGCTTTAAGATATCACAGAACATGCGGGCTACGGCCCGGTGCTCACGCGGCCTCCAGGGCAGCAGTTGGAAAGTATCGGGGTCGGGCAATGCCACCATGTCACTCTCGTCAATCCGGGCAAATCCCTGAATTGACGAACCGTCAAAGCCCTTTCCCTCCTCTAACGCCGTTTTCAGCTCCTCCACGGTGATGGTAAAACTCTTGAGTATACCCTGTATATCGGTAAACCACAGCCGGATAAACTTAACATCATGCTCCTTGGCTGTCTTCAGGACGTAGTTCTTACCCTTTGCCCTACTTCTCTTGGCCATTGCTACCGCCTCCTTTGGTAATACTTGTTTATATTTATAGGATTTCGCTATTTTACATCAATGTACTACATACCGCTTCACCTGGCAACTGCCTAGATGGCATTTGTGTCTATACACTGGTGTGGATATAACTCTACTTTTACTCTCTACCGGCAGGGGAACAGCTTGTTGTCACCGATTTCACCTAGTAGGCATAAAGCCGGCCGTAAGGTCGCAGCCAGCGCGGGAACAGTTTCACGAACTTGTGTTGCATTATATCGTCGGCATTGTAGCCGAAGTGGCTGGCGAACTCGTCAACCAGTTGCTTCAAGACCCGACGGTCACTATCTTCCAACTCGGCGGCGCCGACCTCCTTGCCCAGCTGGTGCTCTTCGACGCTTCCTCTAAGGTAGATGACGCCGCCGTGCATCCCCGTGCCGATAAATCGAGCTTTGTGCGGCTCGCCCTCGCCCAGGGTAAGACCGAGCAGAATCATAACACCCCCCGCCATATACTCCCCGGCGAAGTCCTGGGCGGTGCCACCGATAACCAGCGCCGGCTTCCGTCCCTGGTATTCTTTCATGTGGATGCCCGCCCGGTAGCCCACGTCCTCGCGGACAAAGATTTTACCGCCCCGCGCCGCTAGCCCGATAATATCGCCGGCGTGCCCGTGAATTATTATCTCGCCCTCGTTCATGGTGTTGCCGCAGCCGTCCTGGGCGTTACCGCGGACGGTAATCCGGGGCCCGTTCATAAACGCCCCCAGGTCGTTGCCCGGAGTGCCTAATATCTCTATCTCCACGGGCACATTGAGGTCGGTGCCGATGTACCGCTGCCCGTAGACGTTGCGCAGCTCGATGCGGCGGGTGCCGTTGGTGATGGCTTTCCTCAGGACATCGTTAAGCTGCCTGTAGTAAACGCCGCTGGCGTCTATTTTGAGTATGGAGTCCTTGCCCTTACTATCAGCCATGCTAGCTCCCGGCCATCCTTACTCCCAGTATTTCCAGCTCGGTATCAGTCAAAGCTACGCCCCTCAGGTGCAATCGGTTACCGCGCAGGCTCTCGATAGCATTAACCCCCAGCCCCCCCAGTATGTCCTTAAGCTCGAGGCTCCAGCCGCGGAGCAGGTTGGCCAGCCGACGGGCGCCGATATCGGGGTTGACCCGCTTGGTCAGGCGGAGGTCGGTGGTGCAAAGCCCCCAGGCGCACTTGCCGGTGTGGCACTGCTGGCAGACATGGCAGCCCAGCGCGATGAGCGCCGCCGTGCCGATATAGACAGCGTCGGCACCAAGGGCGATGGCTTTAGCCACGTCGCCGCTGTTCCTGATGCCGCCGGAGACGACGACGGAAGCCTGGTTGCGTATGCCTTCCTCGCGCAGGCGCGTGTCCACCGCCGCCAGCGCTAGCTCGATGGGAATGCCCACGTTATCGCGGATAACCTTGGGCGCCGCCCCGGTCGAGCCCCTCAGCCCATCGAGGACGATGATATCGGCGCCGCCCCGCACCATGCCGCTGGCAATAGCCGCCGAGTTGTGGACGGCGGCAATCTTGACCGAAATCGGCTTGGTGTAGTTGGTCGCCTCTTTAAGGGCATGGATGAGCTGCGCCAGGTCCTCGATGGAATAGATATCGTGCTGCGGCGCCGGCGATAGAGCGTCCGTCCCCTCGGGGATCATACGCGTTAACGATACCTCGGGGCTTACCTTCTCTCCGGGGAGGTGCCCGCCGATTCCCGGCTTGGCTCCCTGCCCGATTTTAATCTCGACCACCCTACCCGCGTTCAGGTAGTCGGCCTGGACGCCGAAACGCCCCGAAGCCACCTGGACGATGGTGTTGTTGCCGTATTTATAAAGGCTGGGGTGCAGCCCACCTTCTCCGGTATTCCAGAGGGTGCCCATCTCGGTGGCGGCTCTGGCTAAAGAGGTATGCACGTTAAGGCTCACCGCCCCGTAGGACATGGCGGCGAACATCACCGGTACCTCCAGCCTCACCTGGGGGGCGAGCTTTGTTTTTGGTTTTTGATTCTTATCGTCGAGCTCCAGCCGGTCGGGTTTTCGCCCCAACCAGGTGGTCAGCTCCATCGGCTCGCGCAGGGGGTCGATAGAGGGGTTGGTTACCTGGCTGGCGTTCAGCACCAGGTGGTCCCAGTAAATCCTCTGCCCTTTATCATCACCCATGCCGGTAAGCAGCACTCCGCCCGTCTCGGCCTGCTTCAGGATGTCCTCGACCACCTCGGGACGCCAGTTGTAGTTCTCGCGGTATTCCTGCGGGTTACGGATGATGGTCATCGCCTGAGTCGGGCAAAAGAGCTCGCAGCGGTGACAGCCAACGCAGCTTTCGGGTCGGCTCTTTACCTCGTCATCCTCGGCGTCATAGTACAGGGCATCGAAGGTGCACTGGTTGACGCAGACCTTGCACTGGATACAAAGGTCCGCGTCTCGCTTTATTAAAAACTTGGGTGCTAGATAGGTCTTCATCTTCTCATCCTCCCTGCATCCGTATCGGTATGCCCCGCTCGGCCAGGTATTGCTTTATATCGTCGATAGAGTAGGTCCCGTAGTGAAAGATGCTGGCGGCAAGAACGGCGTCCGCCTTGCCCTCGACCAACGCCTTATAAAGGTCTTCGGGTGCGCCGGCGCCGCCGCTGGCAATCACCGGCACGCTCACCGCCTCCGAAACAGCGCGGTTAAGCTCGTTATCGTATCCCGTCTGGTGTCCGTCGGCGTCCATGCTGGTAAGCAGCAACTCACCAGCGCCGAGCTCAACCGCCTTTTTTGCCCATTCTATTGCATCGATGCCCGCAGGCTTCTGCCCGCTGTTGGTATAGACCTCCCACTTAGGTTGCTTGGCATTCAAACGTTTGGCATCAATAGCCACCACGATGCACTGGCTGCCGAACTTCTCGGCGCCCTCCCTGATTAAATCGGGGTTTGCCACCGCCTCGGTGTTTATGGAGACCTTGTCCGCCCCCGCCAGCAACATGCGCCGCATATTGGTGATGGTACGCAGTCCCCCACCCACCGTCAGCGGCATAAACACCCTCTCCGAGATACGCTCGACGACATCAACCATGGTGTCGCGCCCCTCCGGGGTCGCCCTAATGTCCAGAAAGACCAGTTCGTCGGCGCCCTCCTTATAGTAAAAGTCAGCCAGCTCCACCGGGTCACCGGCGTCGCGCAGCTGGACAAAGCTCTTTCCCTTGACCACCCGCCCGTCTTTAACATCCAGGCAGGGGATAATTCTCTTGGTCAGCATTTTATTTCGCCTCCGCGGCGGTTACTGTCTCCCCGCCCACCGTCGGCGGTGTCTTCAGCCTGCCGATTACAGGCTCGCCGCCCATGGGTATCCAGGCCCTATCCAGTTCGGGAGAAATCAGGCGGATAGCCGACTCCTCAGAGGAAATATAGAGCACATCGCCCTTCTCC
>SOKR01000049.1 GCA_004375675.1 Dehalococcoidia bacterium | reverse complement strand
GGACTATCTCCATAGCCCTGCCGCCGAGGACATAGCTGGGGCGGACCAGCACCGGGTAGCCGATGTGCTTGGCCACGCTTAAGGCTTCCTTCGCCGTGGTTACGCCGGCTCCGGGGGGTTGGGGGATGCCCAGTTCGTTAAGGAAGTTCTCGAAGCGGCGCCTGTCCTCAGCCAGGTCGATGGCTTCGACGCTGGAGCCCAAAAGGGGCATGCCGCTGCGGAAAAGGGGCTCGGCCAGGTTTATCGCTGTCTGCCCGCCGAACTGGACGATTGACGGGGGCGCCTCCCCGTTTCCCCCCTCGTTTTCCAGTATGTCGCGCAGGCTTTCTTCGTCCAGGGCTTCAAAGTAGAGGCGGTCGCTGGTGTCGAAATCGGTGGATACCGTTTCCGGGTTTGAGTTCACCATAATGGCTTTGTAACCTGATTCCTGTAAAGCCCGGGCAGCGTGGACGCTGCAGTAGTCGAACTCAATGCCCTGGCCGATGCGTATGGGCCCGCTGCCGATAACCACCGCCTTGTTCGCCTTGGAGGGCAAAGCCTCGTTTTCCTGCTCATAGCTGCTGTAGAAATAGGGGGTGGCGGCATCGAACTCGGCGGCGCAGGTATCCACCATCTTGTAAACCGGGCGGATATTCCAGTCGCAGCGCAACTGCCTTACCTGTTCGGGGAGTCGGTCGGCCAGGGTTCCGATCTGCTCGTCGGCAAAGCCCAGCCGTTTTGCCTTCAACATAAGCTCGGGTGTCAGCGACTCGGCCAGCAATGTTTTTTCCATATCCACGATGTTTTGGAGCTTGGTGGTAAACCAGAGGTCGATTTTGGTATGCTCCGACAGCGCCTGGGGAGTTATTCCCCGCCTCAGGGCGGCCATTAAAGCCCATAGCCTGAGGTCGTTAGGCTCCAAGGGGTAGGTTTTAATGTCCTCCCCCATCTTCCATTTTGGGTCTTCCCAGAGCAGCGACCTCTTGCCGAACTCCAGGGAGCGTATTGCCTTCTGCAGGGCGGCTTCAAAGCACCTATCGATGGCCATAACCTCGCCGGTGGCTTTCATCTGGGTGCCGATAATGCGGTCGCCGGAGGCGAATTTATCGAAGGGCCAGCGGGGAATCTTGACTACCAGATAGTCCAAAGCCGGCTCGAAAGAAGCCATCGTCTTGCCCGTTACCTGGTTGGGGATTTCGTCCAGTCTTTTGCCCACGGCTATCTTGGCGGCCACGCGGGCGATAGGGTAGCCGGTGGCTTTACTGGCCAGCGCCGAGCTGCGGCTGACGCGGGGGTTGACCTCGATTACATAGTAGTTCTGACTATTGGGGTCGAGGGCTAACTGTATGTTACAGCCGCCTTCAACACCCAGGGCGCGGATAATCTTTAAGCTGGCTGTCCTTAGCATCTGGTATTCTTTGTTGGTCAGTGTCTGGCTGGGGGCGACGACGATGCTATCCCCGGTATGCACCCCCATCGGGTCGAAGTTTTCCATGTTGCAGACGGTGATACAGTTATCAGCGGCGTCCCGCATTACCTCGTATTCTATTTCTTTCCACCCCGCCACCGACTCCTCCACCAGCACCTGGTTTATAGGGCTGGCCGCCAGCCCGGCGCTGACCACTCTATCGAATTCCTTAGGGGTGCGGGCTATCCCTCCCCCCGTCCCCCCCAATGTGTAGGCGGGACGGATGATTAAGGGTAAGCCAATTTCTTTGGCGACCTTGTGGGCTTGCTTCAGGGTATTGACCGTAGCGCTCTTGGGGGTCGGCTCGCCGATGTCGGTCATCAGTGCTTTAAACAGCTCGCGGTCTTCGGCGTTTCTGATTGTCTGGATGGGAGTGCCCAGGCTCTCGACGTTGTATTTCTCCAGTATGCCGGCGTCAGCCAGGTCTACGGCCAGATTTAAGCCGGTCTGCCCGCCGAGGGTGGGCAACAGTCCATCTGGACGCTCCTTTTCGATGATGCGCCCGACCATTTCCACGGTCAGCGGCTCGATATAGACGATGTCGGCGATATCCTCATCGGTCATGATGGTGGCGGGGTTGGAGTTGACCAGCACCGAGGTCACCCCTTCTTCCCGCATCGCTTTACATGCCTGGGTGCCGGCGTAGTCGAACTCCGCCGCCTGGCCGATGATAATGGGTCCCGAGCCGACGATTAGAACTTTTTTAGGTTTGGTCAAGAATTACTCCTCTACTTATGGTTTCGCTG
>SOKR01000041.1 GCA_004375675.1 Dehalococcoidia bacterium | reverse complement strand
TGCTGCCCGACATCGAGGTTTTGGGCATCGCCTATAACGCGGGCGAGGTGAACGCCGCCGTGCAGGCAGAGATACTTAACGAGGTTGCCCCAGACTATGGGCTTACCGTGGTCGAGGCTACGGCAGCTTCAACTGCCGATGTCTATGCTGCCGGGATGTCACTGGTGGGACGGTGCGACGCGATCTGGATTCCTACCTGTAATACCGTTGGCGGCGTGGGCATCGAGTCCATAATTCAGGTCGGCGAGGAGAACCAGCTGCCCGTCTTCGGTTCGGCAGTGGGTATGATCGAGACCGGACTGGTCGGTGGCTGCAGCGTTGATTACTACTGGATCGGCCAGCAGGCGGGATACATGGCGGCCAGGATACTTGACGGCGAGGACATCGCCGACATACCGCCGATAAAGGCGGACGTCTCCACCATCCTCTACCCGGATTCGGCGGCGAGGATGGGGATAACCATCCCGCAGGCAGTGCTCGACGCGGCCGACATAATACTGACGGACTAGATAACAGCGCTAATAGCGCTTAAAACTGAATAGATATAATAAATCGCTCATCCGGTTTGGATTCTAGAGAAGGAGTGACTATTGGATGTTGCCGGTAGCATATTGTTCTTTTCCTTCTACGAAGGATTAGTTTTCGGGCTGGTTGCCATCGGCGTTTACCTGACGCTGAGGGTGCTTGCCTTCCCCGACCTTACCGTGGACGGTAGCTACACGCTGGGCGGGGCGGTGGCGGCGGTCTTAATCGTGGCCGGGGTGAACCCCTTTCTGGCCAGCCTGGCGGCTATCGGCGCTGGCTTTTGCGCGGGCTTGCTCACCGGCATACTCAACACCAAGCTGAGGATACCGGCGCTGCTGGCGGGCATCCTGATGATGGTGGGGTTGTACTCCATCAACCTGAGGATTATGAGCGGGGCTAACGTTTCCCTGCTCCGCGAGGTTACCTCCTTCGATATCATTGCCGACCTTTTCGGAATGCGCGCCGGCAGCATCGGCGTCTCCATAATATTAGCCCTGGCGATTGCCGCCGCCGTCTTTTTCGTCCTGAACTGGTTTTTGCGCACCGAAATCGGGCTGTCGCTGCGGGCGACGGGCGATAACGAGCAGATGGTGCGCTCGCTGGGGGGGGATACCGATAAGAACGTCCTGCTCGGCTGCGCCATCTCCAACGGGCTGGTGGGGCTGGCCGGGGCTATCGTCGCCCAGGGGCAGGGCTTCGCCGACGTGGGCATGGGCATCGGCATGATCGTCATGGGATTAGCCTCGGTGATAATCGGCGAGGCGCTCTTCCGCCCCAAGGGCGTGGCCCGGCTGCTGGTGGCGGCGGTGGGTGGGGCTTTCGCCTACCGGCTCTTTATCACCATCGCCCTGAGGATGGGCATGGCACCGGGCGACCTGAAGCTGATTACGGCCGTGCTGGTGGTTATCGCCCTGGCCATACCCTACATCAGAAAGAAGGTGCGGCGGGAGTGGATACCGCCCGCGGTGAGATGGTAGAGAGGCCCTATAGAGGGGGAGTATTATAAATGAGCACTGAGAGTTTGCTTACACTTGAAAAGATAAGCAAGGTGTTTTCGCGGGGCACCGTCGACGAGGTCAAAGCCCTGGACAGTATCAACCTCGTGGTCAGGGCCGAGGACTACATCACCGTTATCGGCAGTAACGGCGCGGGCAAGACGACTATGCTCAACGTTGTCGGCGGCGTCTTCCCCCCGGAGAAGGGGGGTAAGATTATCGTCGATGGGGCCGATATCACCAATTTGAGCGAGTACAAACACGCCACCTATGTGGGGCGGGTCTATCAGGACCCCAATATCGGCACGGCGGCCAAGATGACCATAGAGGAAAACCTGGCCATGGCTGTGCTGAGGGGGAAATCGCGGGGTCTGCGGGCGGCCAGCAATAAGAAGCGACGGGAGGAGTTCCGCCAGGCTTTGGCGCCGCTGAAGCTGGGGCTGGAAGATAGATTGAATACCCTGGTGGGCACGCTTTCCAGCGGGCAGAGACAGGCGGTGGCGCTGGTGATGTCCACCATAAGCCGCCCGGCCTTGCTGCTGCTCGACGAGCACAGCGCTAACCTCGACCCGAGGACAGCCCAGATAGTGCTGGAGCTGACCGAGATGATCGTCAAGCGGGAAAAGATAACCACGCTTATGGTGACCCACAACATGGAGCTTGCCCTGCGCTACGGCAACCGCCTTATCATGATGCACGAGGGCCGAATTGTGGTCGACCTGAATCAGGAGCAGCGCACCGGGCTGACCATCAACGACCTGATAACCGCCTTCGAGCGCGCCAGCGGCAGCAAGTTCAGTGATGATGAAGTCCTGCTCAAGGGCTAGGCTCTACCTCTTCTTCTTTGCCCCAGTTTTGCATCAGTGTTTTAAGCTTCTGGGCGAGCTTGGGGTCGTTGCGCAGGCGCTCGATAAAGATGGGGCAGCCTTCCAGGATGGAGTTCTGGGCGGCGGAAGCCATGCTGGAGAGCAGGTTTTGCATGCCCATATCAGCGGGCTGGGAGACGCCCGCTCCCGGAGAGGCTTCGAGCTGGCGGCGGATATCCTCAGCGGTAACCTTCATGGGCATAACGCAGGCCTTATACCACGGGCAGTCCTTGCACTGGGCTATGGCGTAGGCTTCGTCTAAAACATCACCCATATCTAACCCCCTTACTGGCCGAGAAGCTGGTTCAGGATGGCTTCTATATCCGCGAGAGTGTGGAAATAACCGCGTTTTATGACCTGAATGACGCCCTCTTCATCGATAAAGAAGGTGCGCGGGAGGCCGGTTACCTCATACTCCCCCGAGACTTTTTCTTCTCTATCCACCAATACCGGGAAGGAGAGCCCCTCGTCCTGCATATAGGTCGCCACCGTAGCCGGCTCCTCGCCCTTGTCGATAGTCAGCAGCACCAGCTCTGTTGCCGGCCATTCGTCATAGAGCTGCTGTATATGGGGCAGTTCCGCAATGCAGTAGTTGCAGGTGGTCCTCCAGAAGTTGAGCATAACCACCCTGCCCCTGAAATCGCTTAAGGCGAAGGTGGTGCCGACGGCATCCTGGAAACGGAAGTCGAGGGCCGTGTCGCCGACCTCGGGCTCCGCGCCGGTATTCTCGTCGCAATCGATTACCAGTCCCAGCCCGCTTACTAAATCGGGCTCGGCGGGCTCATCACCATTGGGCTCATCACCATTGGGCTCATCACCGTTGGGCTCGTCACCGTTGGGCACCTCTCCGTTAGGCGTGTCGCCGTTGGGGATGTCGCCGTTGCCATCAACGCCGTCACAGCCGACGGCCGTCACTCCCATGACCATCACCAATGCCAGCGCTATTACCAGTATTACCCTAGCCATCTCTACCCCCCCTTACAAGGCGATAAGCTGGTTTAAGATGTCCTCTATCTCTTTCGCGCTCTGGAAAGCACCGAACTTGATATATCGGATTAAGCCCTCTTTATCGATAAAGAAGGTGCGCGGCATGCTGCTCACCCGGTATTGCGCCGCCACTTCGGCTTCTATATCCAGCAGCACCGGCAGGGAAAAGCCGAGTTCGTTGAGCAGATCGTTGACTTTGTCGGCGCGCTCGCCTATATCGATAGTCAGTATTACCACCTCTCCGCCCTGCCAGTCGTCATAGACCTGCTGTACATAGGGCAACTCCAAGATGCAGTAGCCGCACCAGGTCGCCCAGAACTTGAGCATCACCGACTTGCCCCTGAAATCGCTCAAGGAGAAGGTCTGGCCGGCGGCATCCTCGAAGCGGAAGTCGGGGGCGGGGTCGCCATCCTGAAAACGCTGACCGCTATAGTCGTCGCAATCGATGATTATGCCGAATCCGCTGATTAAATCGAGCTCGCCGTCGTTGGGGTTGCCGTTGGGTTCGTCGCCATTAGGCGCATCTCCATTGGGCACATCGCCGTTACCATCAACGCCGTCGCAGCAGGCGTTGGTCGTTAAGCCCACGACCAGCACCGCCGCCAGCGCCGTTACCAATAATAGCTTTAATATTCTAACCATAAATAGACCTCTTTAGTAATTATACCCTTAAAGGCCGCCCTAAAACCAGTTCAGGGTGTTGGTCAGGGTGAGTATGCCCACCGTTATCAGCAGCACGCCGCTGACGAGATAGCTCCAGGTGGAGTAGCGGTGGATGCGCCTGAGTATAGGGCGGAGGGAATCGAAGGCGATGCCGATGACCAGGAAGGGGATGCCCAGCCCCAGTGAATAGACAGCCAGCAGGTAAGCGCCGTGCCAGACGGTCTCCGAGCTCCAGGCCAGGGTTAAAATGCCGCCGAGGACGGGGCCGACGCAGGGAGTCCAGGCCAGGGAGAAGATGGCGCCGATGAGCATCGAGCGCAGGTAGCCGCTGGTGGCTCCCAGCGAGGGCGCCAGCCGTTTTTCGTAGTTGAGCCAGGGGAACTTGAGCGACGCCAGCAGGAAAACGCCGAAGGCGATGAGCAAACCGCCGGCTATCTTCAGTATCAGCGAGTGGGCACCGATGACGAAGCCGGCCAGCCCCGCCACCGCCCCCAGGGCGACGAAGATGATGGTGAAGCCTAAGATGAAGCTGAGGGAGTGAAAGAGTATGGGGAAGCGGCTCTTTGGCTTATCCGATTCCAGGATTTCGGTGCCGCAGACGCTGGCCAGATAGACCGGCACCAGGGGCAGGATGCAGGGGGAGAAGAAAGAAAGCAGCCCCGCGCCGAAAGCAACAAATAGTGATGCTTCTTCCATAATGAGAAATAAGACCTTTCTATTTTATCTTGGGGACGTTTTTTACTCGAATACGTTTTTAGGGTGCTAACTTTAATGCTAACCAATCTGGGCTGAAATAGCAAGCTGGTCACATTATCGGTAAAGGTCTATAATGGGGAAGAGATGAGGGCGTTAAGCTACACCCAGATTTCGCTATACCAGAACTGCCCCCTTTGCTATAAGCTGCAGTATATCGACGGGCTGGAGTCTAAAGAGAAGGGGTATTTCAGCTTCGGCACCACCATGCACGACTGCGCCGAGTATTTTTTCAAGGTGAAGGTGCCGCCGCCGCCCTCGCTGGAGCAAATGCTCGACTTCTACGAGAGGAAGTGGCTCTCCGAGGGCTACGAGTCCGCCGAGGAGGAGGCCGAATACAAAGCCTACGGGCGGGAGATGCTGACCAAGTTCTGTGAGATTCACCAGCCCGACTTCCGCATGCCGATAGCGGTGGAGCACAAGTTCACTATCGACATCGGCAACGTGAAGCTGACGGGCAGGATAGACAGGGTGGATAAGCTGGACAGCGGCGGGCTGGCTGTCATCGACTATAAGACCAACCTGGAGCTTTTCACCAAGGAATATCTCGATAATGACCTGCAGCTTACGCTTTATCAGTTAGCGGTGGAGCAGTCCTGGTTTTTGCCCGTGGAGAGGCTGACGCTTTATCACTTCCGCTCCAACACGCCTGTAAGCTGCCCGCCGCGTAAGCCAGCGCGGCTCGAAGAAGCCAGGAGGCTGGTGCTTGAGGTTGCCGAGGGCATCCAGGCGGGGAACTTTCCCGCCACCGAGAGCGGGCGCTGCCCCTGCGACTTTCCCCAATACTGCCCCTATTACAAGCACAAGTTCGCCCCGGAGCGGGGGGAGAGCGACGTCCTCGACGAGGCGGCGGTGCCGCAATCAGTAGAGCGCTACGTCGCCCTGCAGAAGGAGATTAAGGGGCTGGAGCTGGAGCTCGACGAGCTGAAGCAGACCATTGCCGATTACTGCCAGGCACAGGGCTTGAACCGCGTCTTCGGCAAGGGGCATGCCCTGACCTATAAGATGGTGGAGAGGGGGGGCTACAGCGAGCCCGAGGTTAGAGCGCTGCTCGAGCCGGCGGGCTTATGGCCGAGGGTGCTCGGCTTCGATCAGTATAAGCTCAGGGAGCTTATCAAGGATGAGGCCGTTGCCAGTGAGCTCCGAAAGAAGCTGACCGAGCTGAAGCAGGTGGTTTCGGCCAAGCCACAGCTCTGGGTGAGACGGCTGGCCGGGGAAGAATAGTAATCGGGGGATTAACATGATTAGCTACGACGATTTTCTTAAAATAGATATGAGGGTGGGGAAGGTAATCAAGGTGGAGGACTTTCCCAAGGCGCGCAACCCGTCTTATAAGTTCGAGGTGGACTTCGGGGGGGAGGTGGGGGTCAAGCGTTCCGTCGCCCAGCTGACCAACTACGCTAAAGATGAGCTCCTGGGGAAGCAGGTGGTGGCCGTGGTCAACTTTCCGCCCAGGAATATCGCCGGCTTTAGCTCCGAGGTGCTCATCCTGGGGGTGGATATGGAGGGTGGGGTGGTATCGCTGCTGCAGCCCAGGGACGAAGCCATAATCGGCGCCAGGGTTTATTAAAAATAAGATTTGCATTTTTGCTGGCTTTTCTGTATCCTTAATCAACAATAGAATAGATGACCGGGGTGTCCTGCTAAGCAGGACAGAACGGAGCGCAAGTCGGTGAGATTCCGACGCAGTCCCGCCTGCTGTGACCGCTGGCCTTAGCTAGCGGAAGCCAGAACGCCGAGCCCCGGCATCCTCTAAACCTCCGCGGAGAAAGGGGGTGGGATGGTGCTCAGAGTGTACTGAGAAAGTCCCCCTTGACTTTAAGGAGAGGGGGATTATTTTTGCCCAGATTTTATAAATAAATACTACTGGTAAATAATATTGGAGGTAAGTTTCCATGAGATTCAAGGCCGTGGTTGTTTTTGTCGTTCTGTTGAGTTTGTTGGTCGGTACGGCTTTCGGCTGCAAAGCAAGCTTCGAGCCGGGGACCTATACCGATGATTTGGACAGGGGGGTGACCATCGACGAGGTGCCGCAGCGGATTGTCTGCTTCGGGCCGAGCATTACCGAGATTCTCTTCGCGCTGGGGTTGGGGGAGCGGGTGGTGGGCGTGGATGACTTTAGCGATTACCCCGCAGAAGCCCAGGCCCTGCCCAGGGTGGGCAATGCCTTTGCCCCGTCCCTGGAGAGCGTGGTGGCGCTGGCGCCCGACCTGGTTTTTACGCTGGAGCACGAGCAGTTTAACAGCGAGCTGGAAGCCATGGAGATTAATTATTTCGTTTTGAGCCCTGAGGATATCGACGGCATCTTAGATAACATCGAGCTGGTGGGGGCGGTTACCGATAGCATCGAGGAAGCCGCCGCACTGGTGGAGAGTATGGAGGCGGTTATTGCCGACGTCGAGGAACGGGTGGAGGGGGCTGACCCGGTGAGCGTCTTCTTTATCGTCGATGCCACCGACCCGACGCTGCCCTGGACGGCGGGGCCGGGCTCGTTTATCAACGCCCTGATTACTATGGTGGGGGGGGAGAACGTGGCCGGTGGAGCGCCCATTTCCTGGCCGCAGTTCAGCATTGAGGAGATTGTTAGCGCCGACCCGGATATTATTATCGTGCAGACTATGCTGGGGGGGATACCGACGATATCAATAGAGGCGCTGGAGGCGCACCCTATCTGGGGGGCGCTGAGCGCCGTGAGCCAGGGCCGGGTTCACCTTGTCGACGGCGACCTGGTGAGCCGCTCGGGGCCGAGAATCGTCGAGGGGCTGGAGGCGCTGGCTGAAGCCATCCACCCCGAGCTTTTCGACTAAGAGCGCGGGGGTATTTTGCCACTTGACAACAGGGTGTATAATATACGCAAATTAACTAAAGCTAACCAGAGTGAATAGCATGCGCAGAGGCAGTAAATGTCTTGACGATTTTGGGTGAGGACAGATTGTTTGCCTTTTGGCACTTTAGCTATTGACATACGGCAGATTATGTGCATAAATAATCAGTAATTAGTGCATGCAGGTGTGCGTGTAACTATTTGTAGGTAAAAATAGAAATCCGTAAGGAGACTAACAAAGGAGGAGAAAGATGAAGATAGCAGGCAAAATGCTCGTTATG